>CAIVYV010000223.1 GCA_903910215.1 uncultured Pseudomonadota bacterium | reverse complement strand
TGATAAGTGACCTGACCGCCGCGATCCACTTTGACGACGGGAATATCGCCTGCTGCAAGTACATGCGCTGGATCCGCATTCATGCCGAGCGTGAACACCGGATCATGTTCGAGAAACCAGATTTCGTCGGGCGTCTCGCTCGTGCGCTCATCCGTGAAGCGCTGCATCGCTTGCCATGTCGACAAGTAAGGAACGCGTCCGAGATACCGGACGATGGGCTTACGGTCGATGATTGACGAGTCCTGCATTGTTGCCTTGCAACGCGAGCTCGGCACGGTAACTCGAGCGCACCAAAGGCCCCGACACGCATTCGCGGAAGCCCTCGGCAAGCGCCCACTCGCGATAACGATCAAATTCCTCGGGCGTGACGAAACGATCGATCGGCAAGTGATGCGCCGTCGGCTGCAGGTATTGGCCCAAGGTCAAAAGATCGACCGATTTAGAGCGTAGATCGCGCATGCACTGCCGAATCTCGTCATCCGTTTCACCGAGACCCAGCATCAAACTGGTCTTGGTCAATACATCTGGACGATGCTGCTTGGCATGCCCGAGCACATCGAGCGTTTGGATGTAGCTCGCCCGGGCGTCTCGTACCGGATGCGTCAAGCGCTCAACCGTTTCAACGTTTTGCGCAAACACCTCTAGGCCCGAGTCAACGACGGTCTCGACATCTCGCAGCACACCCTGGAAATCCGGGGTGAGCGCCTCGACCGCCGTCTCGGGCGAAACTCGCTTGATCGCACGCACCGCCGCCGCAAAGTGGGCGGCGCCGCCATCCGGCAGATCATCACGATTGACCGAAGTCAGCACGACATAGCGCAAGCGCATCAAAGCGACGGTACGCGCCGTGTTCTCGGGCTCTTCGGCATCTAGCCAGCCGCGCGGATTGCCGGTGTCGACGGCACAGAAACGACAGGCGCGGGTACAGACCTCTCCCATCAGCATGATGGTCGCCGTGCCGGCATTCCAGCATTCACCGATATTCGGACACTTGGCTTCTTCGCAAACGGTGGCCAACCGATGCTCGCGCACGGTTTTGCGAACGAAGTCGTAGTTCGAGCCGGTGGCAAGTGGCGCTTTCAACCAACGAGGCTTCCCGCCCGGCACTCGCATCGGCGAGGCCGTCGTAGCCTTGATGCCATCGCGAATCGCGCTGAAGCCTTGCGCTGTTCGATATTTTTGACCACTGCGAGGCTCTTCGACGACGGCAATCGAAGCGAGGCTCTCGGAGGCTGAACGTTCCTTGCTCATATGCGAAGTTTACGCCCTGTCGCCCCGTAGGGTCAGCCGATCGCGCCCGCGCCGAGACGGTCATCAAGATCCCGCAGCCGTTCCGGGGTCCCCACGTCCGACCAAAATCCATCGTAAACATGCCCCCGTAAACGCCCCATTGCAGCGGCTCGCCGCAACAGCGGCAGCAACGGAAAACGCCCAGGCGTACACCCCTCGAAAAAAGCGGGCCTGTAGATACCGATACCCGAATAGGTATAGCGGGTCGGACAATCGGGCGCGGTCAGGCGCTCGGGGTCGGCAATGATGTCGAGCGAGCCCAAGGCATTCGGTTGCAAGGCGAAATCCCCCTTGGGATGCTGCGGCGGATTGGGCACCAGAATCAGACTCGCGAGAGCCTCGGGATCGAGCGACGGCAATCGAGCGAAATCGAAATCCGTCCATACGTCGCCATTGACCACCAGAAAGGGCTCATCACCGAGCAGGGGTAGCGCGTTGAAGATTCCGCCGGCTGTTTCGAGGGGAATATCGCCCTCGGCGCTGTAGCGGATTTGCAGGCAGAAACGCGCTCCGTCGCCGAGTGCCGCCGGAATCTTTGCGCCGAGATACGCATGGTTGATGATGACCTCGCGAAAGCCCGCGCGCGCCAACGAACCGAGATGCCACTCGAGCAAAGATTTTCCACCGACGCACAACAACGGCTTCGGTAAGTCATCCGTCAAGGGTCGCATCCGCTCGCCGCGTCCTGCGGCCAGGATCATCGCTTTCATCGTACGAGTGCACGCCCGTTGGCAGCAGGCAGCAGCGGCGCAATCCGCGACTCGAACCATCGGCCCAGATCATGTAGCTCGGGATAACGCGCGCAAGCATCGATCACGTAATGCAGCGTCAGCGGTAAATCATTGAGATAGCCCGACTTGCCGTCGCGCCACCAGAGCCGCGCGAAAATACCGAGGATTTTGATATGACGCTGCAGTCCGATCATGTCGAACCAGCGGATGAACTCACTCTCGTCGCTGCCCGCAAGATCCGCGCGCTTTGCTGCGAGCAACGAGTGGCGATAATCGCGCAGCCAATGTTCAACCTCAGCGCGCGACCAACTGATGTAGCAATCCTTCAGTAACGAGACGAGGTCGTAACCTATGGGGCCCGCGAGCGCATCCTGAAAGTCGATGACACCCGGCCCGCGCTCTGGCAACACCATCAAATTGCGTGAGTGGTAATCGCGGTGTACAAAAACCGTCGGCTGCGCGAGCGATTCGGTGACGAGCAAGGCGCGCGCTGCATCCAGCGCTTGTTGCTCCTCGGACGTCAGCTCGATCTGCAGGTGACGCGCCAGAAACCAGTCGGGCAACAAAGCCATTTCGCGCTGCAATACCGCCTCGTCGTAAGGCGCAAGCTCGGCCGTCAAATGCCGACCATCGACCTGTATGCAACGAAGTGCCGCCAGTGCGTCACCATAGAGCGCGGGCGCATGCTCGCGACGCTGCAGTTGCGCAAGATAGGGGGTCGAGCCGAGATCCTCCATCAACAGGAACCCCCGAGCGCGATTCACCTCGTGAATCGCCGGCACATGCACACCGATGGAACTCAGCAGCCCGGAAACGTGCAAATAGGGGCCGACATCCTCGTGCTCCGGCGGCGCATCCATTGCCACCAACGGCGGATTATCCGATCGAATGATGCGGAAATATCGACGGAAACTCGCATCCGCCGAGGCGACCTCGATCCGCTCGATGACCAAACCGAGGTCGCGGCGCACCCAGTCGGAGAGCAGCGCAAGACGAATGTCAGACACGTTGGGGGGATTTCCGTAGGTCGTGCAGGAGCGATCATTATAATGGTCACCCTGATGTCGCCGCTGCACGCTCATCTCTGCCTCGTTTCGTTGTTGGTTGCGACAACGATTCAGACTGCGTCCGCGCAGACGGCCACTCCACCGCTCTGCCCCGCGCCCTCGACATTACGTCAATCCAAACCCGCGACGCCTCCAGCGGCGCGGCCAGCGAGCACGTTGCAGGGCGATGAGCCGATCGAGGTACTCAGTGATGGCGCAACACTCGATCTTGATGGCGACGCGTCACTGAAGGGCGATGTGGATCTGCGCCAAGGCGAGCGACAGCTGCACGCGGAGGATGTCGAATACGACGCCAAGACGCGTCGATTCCGCGTCAATGGTCAGATTCGCTATTCGGACGGAACGCTGCAGGCAACGGGCCAGGCTGGCAGCTATCAACCCGCCGACGGTGCGATCATTGAGAATGGCTCGTTCGCACTACCGTCGAGGCCTGCTCGAGGCGCGGCGGACGCCATCCGCATTGGCCTAGACGGCAAAGTTTCACTCTCAGATGTGTGGTTCAGTACCTGTCCGGAAACCAAACCGGGCGCGCTACCGGATTGGCGAATCAAAGCCAGCGACATCACCCTCGATACGGTCTCACGTAACGGCACGGGTCGAGACGCCTCGATCGAATTTCTGGGCGTCCCCATCCTGTACCTGCCCTATATCTCTTTTCCGTTGGGCGATCAGCGCAAGAGCGGTTTTCTGTTCCCCAATCTCGGCTACAACACGCGCGGTGGCGTCGAGATGGCGGTGCCTTATTACCTGAACCTCGCGCCCAACTACGACTTAACACTGCTGCCGACGCTGTATGGGCGCCGAGGACTCGACCTCGACTCCCGCTTTCGATATCTCACGCGCCAGCATCGCGGCGAGTTGCGACTCAACTACCTACCATCCGATTCGCTCAGACGAATCGACAGAAGCTGGCTTCAAGCGCGACATCGCAGCGATTTCGGTGATCAATGGCGCCTTGACGTCAATGCACAAAGTGTTAGTGATGCCGAATATTTCGAAGATTTCGCAGCCGGCGCCGAAGGCACCAGCACGGCATTCCTGCAACGCATCGCGCAACTGAGCTACAGCGATGACCGATGGCAGTTTCGTGGTGAATTCCAACAGTTCCAGACCATCGATCGCCAACTCGATCTTGCCGAATTGCCGTATGCGCAACTACCTCGACTGAGTCTCGCTGGAGCCGGATCTCCAAAGAATTCGCGCATTCCGCTTGCTTGGTCGCTCGACAGTGAACTCGTCAATTTCGATCGCGATATCGGAGTGACAGGCTGGCGACTCGATATCGCACCCCGGGTCGGACTGGATTGGTCGGGGCCAGGCTATTACCTACAACCGTCCGCCGGCTGGCGCTACACGCAGTACGAACTCGATGGCGTGGCGGGAGACGTCACGCGCTCGCCGTCGCGATCGCTGCCTTTCGCCGCGCTCGATGCCGGATTCATTCTGGAGCGCGGCGCGAAAACGCCGAATGACAATCGCATCACCCTAGAGCCGAGACTGCTCTACCTCTGGACCCCGTGGCGCGATCAGAACGAGCTGCCGATCTTCGACACCGGCATTCCCGATCTCGATTTCGTACAGCTTTTCCGCACTGCAAGATACGTTGGCGCTGATCGTGTGTCCGATGCCAATCAGGTCAGCCTTGGCACGACGGCACGCATATACGACGGCAAATCCGGTCGCCAAAAACTCGCAGCCACTATTGGGCAGACTTTCTACCTCGACACACCGCGAGTGCGTTTGCCGAACGAGCCACTGACAGGTCGTAACGAATCGGACTTGTTCGCCCAGGTATCGGTGGCGGCCTGGCGCGCCTGGAACGTCAACATGGGCCTGCAGTGGAACTCGCTCGATAGCCGTCAGGAGCGCAGCCAGGTTCGACTCCAGTATCGACCGGACGACGAACGCGCCTTGAACCTCGCTTATCGATATCAGCACGATCGGCTTGAGCAGGGCGAAGTCTCCGGTGCCTGGCCTGTCAGTCGTCGCTGGAACGCCTTTGGTCGCATGGTCTACGACCTGCAAGATCGCTCGAGTCTCGAAACCTTCGCAGGCGCTGAATACAAGGCCTGTTGCTGGCGGCTGCGGCTCGTTGGTCGACGCTTCGTCTCAACGCGGACCGGCGAGCGCGATACGGGCATCTACCTGCAACTGGAACTCAATGGCCTCGCGAGTGTCGGAAGTTCAGCCGACGCTTTCCTCGAGCAGGCAATTCGGGGATACTCGTCGACCGGCGTAACTCGTTGATTTTTCGCGGAACACCCTCATGACTTCCAGCCCCTCTTCGTGGCTTGCCCTCGCAGCTTTGCTTTGCGTCATCGGCGGCAATTCGGCAACGGCACAAAACCGCACCCTCTCGGACAAGGGCGTGATGCTCGATCGTGTCGCCGCCGTGGTGAACGACGGCGTCGTGCTGCGTAGCGAACTGGAAGAGCAGATGTCGCTGGTGGGCGAACGTCTCAAGGCCCAGGGCCTCGAGATGCCGCCGGCCGATGTGTTGCGTCAGCAGGTGCTCGAGCGCCTGATCCTGCAAGAGCTACAAATTCAGCGCGCGCAGCGTGCGGGTATTCGCGTCAACGACGAAAATTTAAATCAGGCCTTAGCCGAGGTCGCCCAGCGCAATAACATCGGCCTCGCCCAACTTCCGGCCGCACTCGCTGCCCAAGGCATCGACTATGGCGCGTACCGCGAAACCGTGCGTCGAGAAATGACCATCCAGGTGCTGCAGCAGCGCGATGTCATTCAACGCATCAACGTATCGCCACGCGAGCTCGAGCAATTTCTCGAGAAGCAGAAATCTCGCCCGTCCGAGCTCAATGAATACAATCTCTCGCACATCTTGATCGCGGTGCCCCAAGAAGCGACGCCGCAGCAGCTCGAAGACGCCACTCGTCGTGCCGAGGACGTGGTCAGTCGCGCTCGTCAGGGAGAAGACTTTGCGCGTCTCGCCGTCGCCTACTCGAACAGCCAAACGGCCCTCGAAGGCGGCGCACTCGGTTGGCGTCGCGGCCCCGAAATTCCGACGGTGCTCGCCGATCTGGTGGTCGGCCTCAAACCCGGTGAAATCAGCGCTCCGCTGCGCACGCCGTCCGGATATCACATCGTGCGCTTGAATGAAGTTCGTGGTGCCGATCAGCAAGTGGTGATCGAGCAGACCCGAGCCCGTCACATCCTGCTGAAACCCACGGAAATTCAGGATGACGCGACCGTCGAGCAACGTCTGCGCGAGGTTCGCGAACGCATTCTGAAGGGTGAAGACTTCGCCGTACTCGCCAAGACGCTATCGGAAGACCCGGGCTCGGGCGCCGAAGGCGGAGATCTCGGCTGGACGGCACCGGGCACGTTCGTGCCCGAATTCGACGCCGTGTTGGCCTCCTTGCGCGAGAACGAAATCAGCGAGCCTTTCCGTACGCAATTCGGATGGCACATCGTACAGCTGCTCGGCAAGCGTCAATACGACAGTACCGACGAACTGCGTCGTCAGCGTGCCTTCCTGCAACTGCGCGGTAGCAAAGCCGACGAGGAAACCGAGCTCTGGTTACGTCGTCTGCGCGACGAAGCGTATGTCGACATCAAGAGCTGAGACCAATCGCTCGCAGTCGCGCCCCCGCATCGTCATCACCTCGGGTGAGCCTGCTGGCATCGGCCCGGAACTGTGCGCACAAGTTGCCCAGGGTCTCGCCAAAGATTTCGGTGGTAAAGTCGAACTGACTTGTCTCGTCGATGGCAACTTGTTCGAAGAGCGAAGCCGTGCGATCGGAATCGAGCCAGCCAAGTTGTCGATGACGATCGAACACCGACCCCTCGCCGTTGCATCGCGAGCAGGTGAGCTCGATGTGCGTAATGCGGGCTACGTCGTCGGACTACTCGATGCCGCACTCGATGGGATCCGCGCGGGTCGTTTCGATGCGATGGTGACAGCGCCTGTCCAAAAGAGCGTCATTGCCGAGTCCGGCGTGCCGTTCTCGGGACATACCGAATACTTAGCTGAACGCACCGGCACCCTGCTGCCCATCATGATGCTCGTTGCCGACAGCCTGCGAGTCGCACTCGCGACGACTCACTTGCCGCTGCGGCGCGTGCCCGATGCCATCACCCGCCGCAAGATCGTCGATATCTTGAAGGTGATGCATGCAGACCTGCAGCGACTCTGGCGAATCGAACGGCCACGAATCGCGGTGTGCGGCTTGAATCCCCATGCTGGCGAAAATGGTCTGCTCGGCGACGAAGAAATTAAAACCATCGCCCCGGCTATCGAAGAAGCCAAAGGCCTCGGTGTCGACGCCTACGGACCGATCCCGGCCGATACGGCGTTCGTGCCGCGTGAGATGGCGCAATATGACGCCATTCTCGCGATGTACCACGATCAAGGTTTACCGGTACTCAAGCACGCCGGCTTCGGCGCGGCTGTGAATGTCACGCTCGGCCTGCCCATCATTCGAACCTCGGTTGATCACGGCACTGCGCTGTCTTTGGCGGGCACCGGCCGAGCCGATAGCGGCAGCCTCACTGCAGCATTACAGCTCGCAGTACAACTGGTCGAACGCCGCTGATGGTTTTCGCTCGCAAGCGTTTTGGTCAGAATTTTCTGCATGATCGCAGCGTCATCGCTCACATCATCGAAGCTATCAATCCGAAACCGGGCGACCCTATCGTGGAGATCGGCCCTGGTCGTGGCGCACTGACCGAAGATCTGCTTCAAGCGGCCGGCGCACTCGATGCGATCGAGATCGATCGCGATCTCGCTGCAGATCTGCAGCAGCGTTTCGGTGATCGTGGCCTCCATCTGCACGTGACGGATGCGCTGCGATTCGATTTCGCTGCGCTTAGCGAGGCGAAAGATCGACGATTGCGCATCATCGGCAACCTCCCCTACAACATCTCGACGCCGCTGCTATTTCATCTGCTGAAAACGCCCGCCGCCATCCTAGATCTGCACATCATGCTGCAACGGGAAGTCATCGAACGTATCTGCGCCGAAGCCGGTAGTAGCGAATACGGGCGACTGACGGTGATGCTGGCTCCGTGGGTCGAGGCAGAGCATCTTTTTGATGTGGGCCCGGGCGCTTTTCGACCAGCACCCGAGGTCTGGTCGGCAGTGGCTAGACTAACGGTGAGACAGGAACCCGCCTTCGCCGTCGACGCGCGCTACGGCCAACTCGTTACAGCAGCGTTCTCACAACGACGCAAGACGCTTCGGAATGCGGTTCGCCAATGGCTCGATGTAGCTGCGATCGAATCATGCGGTATCGATCCCGCGGCGCGACCTGAAACACTGAAACCGAGTGAGTTCGCAGCTCTTGCGCAGCTCATTCCCGCTCGCTAGCGTTGCCCTATGGACGATCGGCATCGCATCAAAATCGACGTAGTGACGGAATACATCGACGGTCAGTCCGACCCGGATGAGCACCGATACGCGTTCGCTTACACCATTACTATCGTGAACGAAGGCTCGGTGAGCGCGAAGCTGGTTTCGCGTCATTGGATCATCACCGACAGTGACGGCAAGGTTCAGGAAGTGCGCGGCAAGGGCGTGGTCGGCGAGCAGCCCTTACTCGAACCCGGCCAGGGATTTCGCTACTCGAGCGGTGCGATCATCGAGACGCCGGTCGGTACGATGCAAGGCAGCTATCAAATGCAAGCCGAAGACGGCATCGAGTTCGACGCACCGATCGCCGCTTTTCGTCTCGCCAAGCCCGGCATGCTGCACTGATGCGTAGAATTGCGATCGGCGACGTCCAAGGTTGCCTGACGGAGCTGACACAACTTCTCGATCTCTGCGAATTCGATCGCGCACAAGACCAACTCTGGTTCGTAGGCGATCTAGTCAATCGCGGCCCCGAGTCGTTGGGTGTGCTGCGTTTTGTTCGCTTGCTAGGTGATGCTGCCAAGGTTGTGCTCGGCAATCACGATCTGCACTTACTGGCTATTGCGTTCGGCGCTGGCGCAAGAAAGCGACGCGATGGCGATACACTCGATGACATTCTCGATGCACCGGATCGCGATGCCTTGCTGAGCTGGTTGATCAGCCGACCACTCGCGATCGCCGAAGGATCAGATCTCATGGTGCACGCCGGTCTTGCTCCCACGTGGTCGGTGTCGCAGACACTCGATTTGGCAGCCGAGGTCGAACACCAATTACAGCGCGATCCGATAGCGCTGTTCGACAACATGTATGGCGACGAGCCAAGCTCGTGGTCGTCGTCCCTCAAAGGTTTCGAGCGCTGGCGCTTCGTCATCAATACGCTCACGCGCATCCGTTACTGTCGTACCGACGGACGTATCGACCTGAAGATGAAAGGGGCGCCCGGATCCCAAAAGGAAGGCTGGCTGCCGTGGTTCGATGTGATACCTCGCGCCAGTGCCGATAGTCGCGTTATCTTCGGACACTGGTCGACACTCGGCTTGCTTGATCGCGCCGATGCGCTCGCGCTGGATACGGGTTGTGTTTGGGGAGGGTCCCTGACCGCAGCATGCCTCGACGACGGAACACGCTGGCAACTCGACTGCCCGAGCCATCGTGACCCCGGTTAAAATGAAGAGTCACTCCAGAGAGAGCCGCACCATGAGCACGATCAAGCAGCAAGATGTCATCGACAGCGTCGCCGATGCGCTGCAATACATTTCCTACTACCACCCGATGGACTACATCGAGGCTCTCGGTCGGGCGTACGAACTCGAACAATCGCCGGCAGCAAAAGATGCCATCGCACAGATCCTGACCAACTCGCGTATGTGTGCCGAGGGTCATCGCCCGATCTGTCAGGACACCGGCATCGTCGTCGTGTTCGTCAAGGTCGGGATGAACGTGCGCTGGGATGCCACGCTGACGCTCGATGAGATGGTCAATGAGGGCGTGCGACGCGCCTATCTGAACCCGGACAACACCCTGCGCGCTTCGATCGTCGCGGACCCAGCTTTCACTCGCAAGAACACCCGCGACAACACACCGGCAGTCGTCCATGTCGAGATGGTGCCTGGCGACGAAGTGGAGATCACCGTATCGGCCAAGGGCGGTGGCTCGGAAAACAAGGCTAAGTTCGTGATGTTGAATCCCAGCGACTCCATCGTCGATTGGGTTTTGAAAACGGTTCCGACCATGGGTGCAGGCTGGTGTCCTCCCGGCATGCTCGGCATCGGCATCGGCGGCTCGGCCGAAAAGGCGATGTTGCTGGCCAAGGAATCCTTGATGGATCCGATTGATATGTCGGAGCTCAAGGCTCGCGGTCCGAAAAACGCGCTCGAGGAATTACGCATCGAGTTACACGACAAGGTTAATGCGCTCGGGATCGGCGCCCAAGGCTTGGGCGGACTGTCGACGGTGCTCGACGTCAAGATTCTCGACTACCCGACCCACGCCGCCTCGAAGCCGGTTGCGATGATTCCGAACTGCGCAGCGACGCGTCACCTGCACTTCACGCTCGATGGTCGAGGCCCAGCCAAGTTGGACCCGCCAGATCTCGCGCGTTGGCCAAAAGTCGACTGGGCGCCCTCGGCCGAATCGCGTCGCGTGAATCTCGATACGCTGACGCCAGCGGAGGTCGCCTCGTGGAAGCCGGGCGATCGACTATTACTCAACGGCAAGATGCTCACCGGTCGTGATGCCGCGCACAAACGCATCGCCGATCTGATCTCAAGCGGCAAGGGTCTCCCCGAAGGCGTCGATTTCCGCAACCGCGTGATCTACTACGTCGGCCCGGTGGATCCGGTGCGCGACGAGGTCGTGGGACCTGCGGGCCCAACGACAGCCACGCGTATGGATAAATTCACCGAGATGATGCTCGCGGAAACAGGCCTCATTGCGATGATCGGCAAAGCAGAACGCGGACCGACCGGCATCGAAGCCATTCGCAAGCACAAGGCGGCTTACTTGATGGCAGTCGGTGGCGCCGCCTATCTCGTCTCCAAAGCAATCAAATCCTCACGCGTCGTAGCGTTCGAAGATCTCGGCATGGAGGCGATCTACGAATTTGACGTCAAGGACATGCCGGTCACTGTAGCGGTTGATGCCAACGGCACCTCAGTCCATCAGAGCGGACCGGCTGAGTGGGCTGCCAAGATTTCAGCGAGTGGCATTCCCGTCAAACAACGCTGAATTCCGGTGAGTCAGGTGCGGGCGTGCTGAACGGCTGCCGTCCGCGCGGGCGGCGGCGTCTTACCTGATTCCATGCAACCGCGAAGTTTCTTCGCGACGGCGGTCAACAGCTGACTGACGCGCGACTCACTGACCGATAGCACCGCGCCAATTTCCTTCAGCGTGAGCTCTTCGTCGTAGTAAAGCGCGACGATGAGTTTTTCGCGCTCGTTGAGCTCGGAGATGCCCGCTTTGAGCGCACGAACGACGAGTTCTTCCTCAACCTCATCCTCTGGCAACGGCGTTTCCGCTGCGAAATCGATCTCTTCCAGCGTCGTCGACTCGGCCAAACCCTGATTGCGACCGCGCAGTGTGTGATATCGCGCGATGTCGAGCCCCATCTCAGTTGCGATCTCGCGATGCGTTGGCGCCTTGCCCGTCGCATTGGCAAGCCGCGTTTCGGCCTCACGCGCTTCGACAGCCACCTTGACGGTGCTACGCGGCGCCCAAGAAGCACGACGAATCTCATCAAGCATGGCACCGCGGATACGCAGCTTAGCGAAGGTCTCGAAATCGTTGCCGCGTTCGGGATCGTAAGCGGACAGCGCTTCTATCAGACCCACCATACCCGCTTGGATCAGATCGGAAGGCTCGATCGCCGCCGGCAAACGCGATCGAAAATGCGATGCGACTCGCTTGACGAGACCCATGTGCGCAGCGACATCGGGCATTCCTGCCACTTCGATGCCGGTGCAGTCAGCCACCGATTCGTAGGAGTCGCGACGCTTCATGAGAGCGTCGCCTTGGTACTAGGCCCGAGTCGATCGAGCAGGAAGTCGGGCGAATCTGGCTCCGCCGGCAACGCAGCAAGGTTCGCAGCGATCTTGCGCAGCGCTGCAACCGCGGGCGTGATCTCGGATGCTTCGGCAAGCAACTGACGACGGCGCGTGGCAATGGCGACGCTCTCATCGCGCGGCACGATACCTGCGAGCGACAACGGCAAACCCAGGAATCGAACAGCCACTTCGTTGAGCCGCGTAAACACGGCCTCACTCGCTTTCGCGTTAGTGCTGTCGTTGACGATGATCTCGAATTTCTGGAATCCGAAATCACCGTGCATCACCTTGATGAGACCATACGCATCCGCAAGCGATGCTGGCTCATTGCGGATCACGACCATGAGTGAATCCGCCAGACGCGCGAGAGTCGTCACATGCGTGCCGATACCGGCTCCGGTATCGATCAGAAGGAAATCGGGTTTCGGCGAAAGATCATTGAGGCCCTGCAGTACGCGTGCGAGCCCACGTCCATCGAGCTCCGCCATATCGCGATGCCCGGAAGACCCGGGAATGATCTGGAGGCCGAGCGGTCCCGGCAGCAACGTGTCCTGCAAGCTTTTACGACCCGCCACAACGTCGGAGATATCGAACTCGGGCTTCAAGCCGAGCAAAACGTGAACGTTGGCCAAACCTAAGTCACCATCAAACAAGGCCACACGCTTACCCAAGCCGATCAACGCAGCGGAGAGCTGCAGGCTGATGAAAGTCTTGCCGACTCCACCCTTGCCGCTCGATACCGCGATGATCTTGGTGCGTGTATTTTCCATGATGACTCTTTACTCCGTCGCGTGCTGAGGTTCTGACAACGCGAGTTGGAGTATAAGGCCTAGACCCTGCTTGATCGCCGCGGCATCTATTGGCTGTAATCGAGCACTCGGATCGGCGGAACTCGAAACGCCCCACAGCGACTTGCCGCACTCGGCAATCGTGGTCAACAAGCCAAGCGGCATACGCGCTGCGTCCCAATGCGTGAGCATCACACCGGCAATGGGCAATGATGACTGCAACCAACGCAGCGCTTCACTGCGCGAGATCGTCGCCGGCAGCACCAGAATCAGACGCTCACCAAGCGATGCGTTCTCGCACTTCTCTTGCAGCTCGCCAAGCGATGCGCCAGCCGAATCGATAATGGCATGCGTTGGCGCCTTCGCACCCCATCCGGCTTCAACGCCGGCGCGATCGGTCATCGCAAAGAAACGCTCTCGACTACCAGGACGCGAATCACGCCATGACTGAACCATTCCCGTATCGATCGACAGCTGAATAGCGAGAGTCGTCTTACCCGCACCGGCCGGCCCGACGAGGTGATAACCAGACATATCTTCGCCATGAGCGAATGCAAGATCATCGATCACTTGCTGCGCCATCGCGTCGAGATTATCGATGTGATCCAGTAAGCGCATGGCGTATTGCGAGGAGACGCCCTGCTCCAGCATGGCTATCCGCTCACGCATCAATGCATTAGTGCCGCTGCTACTAGAGAGCCGCTTCTCCAGCGCCTGCAATTCCTGTCGGATCGCCTTGACTAGGGCCGAACCATCCACGGGAGCAGCTGCAATAGGCGCATCTGCAGCGGGCTTGGTTGCAGACGCAACGGGCACCTCGCCGCTCGCTCGTTTAGGCAATGCCTTGGCGATCTGTGAGGACAACTCTTCACGAAACCCCGGGGCTGGCACGAAGCCGTCGTCCTCGGCTTCAACACACACCAAGAGTTCAGTGATGTTGCCGACCTTATTGGTCGAGAGGATCAACGCCTCGCTGCCATAACGCTGCCTAGCCTGTTCACTGGCTTCGCTGAAAGTATCTGCTGTGACTCGCTCTATACGCATGTCTCAATATCCTCAGGCCGCCACACCTTGGCGCGCTTGCACTGTGATGCTTTGGGTAACTTTCAGATTCGTGTCTTCGGGGAGTTCCGAGTACGACAGCACGGCCAAACCCGGTACACGCGGACGTAGAATGCGTGATAACCAGGGTCGCAACGTCGGCGATGTCACGAGCACCGCCGGACGATCGAGGTTGAGCTCTTCCTGCGCGGCGGTGTTCACCGAACGCAGTAGGCCCTCGGCCAATTCGGGCTCGATCGGCACATTACCGCCTTGTCCACGACGCACAGTACCGTGCAATACCTGCTCGAGCTCAGGCGCCAGTGTCATCACGTTGAGCTCTTCACCGTGCGCCACGTATTGCTGCACGATCATGCGGCCAAGCGCGATACGCGCAACACCGGTGAGCTCTTCGACGTCTTGCACCTTCTCGACGATCGGCGCGAGGGCCGCGAGAACACCGCGCAAATCGCGTATCGCCACACCTTCGGCGAGCAAACCTTGCAACACTTGCGTGAGCGTACCGATCGGAAGCTTTTTCGGAACCAACTCCTCGACGAGCTTCGGCGCGGCAGCAGCCAACTTGTCGACGAGCTGTTGTGTCTCATCGTGACCGAGCAGCAGATGAGACTGATCTTGGAGAATCTTGTTGAGATGGGTTGCGATGGTAGTGCTCGCATCGACCACGGTATACCCGAGTGAGCGAGCGTAATCGCGCTGTGCCGGGTCGATCCAGACTGCATCAAGACCGAAGGTCGGATCTTTGGTGCGTAGCCCCTGCAATTCACCGTGCACCATGCCGGAGTGGATCGCGAGTTCACGGGTCGGTTTCACCTCACCGCGACCGATGACCACGCCATTGATCATGATCTGATAAGCCTCGGGACGCAGATCAAGGTTGTCGCGAATGTGAACCTGCGGAATTAGGAAGCCAAGTTCATACGTCAGCTTCTTGCGTATGCCGCGAATGCGCGTCACGAGCGCGCCGCCCTGCTGTGAATCGATCAGTGCCACCAAGGCGTAGCCCACTTCAAGACCGATCGCATCGGCTTGCTGAACATCCGACCAAGTGAGTTCGCGTGGTGCTGCCGGTGCGTCTTCAGCTTTTTTGGCCTCAGCGACCGTTTTTTGTTTTTTCTTGGTCATCAACCAAGCGCCCGCGGCCGTCACGGCCGAGAGGGCCAGGAAAGCCAAGTGCGGCATGCCGGGAATGATGCCGAGCAACGCTAGAATGCCGGCCGTCAACCACCACGCTTCAACATTATTGAACTGAG
>CAIVYV010000222.1 GCA_903910215.1 uncultured Pseudomonadota bacterium | reverse complement strand
CGGCAAATTTCCGTATTGACCTTGCTGCGGGAACTTGGATACTGCGCGCCCACCATGGCCAACTACCGCGAAGAAACCGTCCTGCACGTCCATCATTGGGATGAGCGGGCTAAGCGTGGACAGTCGTCCACTGATGCGCGCTTACAGCATCGCGAGCGCCAATCATGATGAGAACCTGGAATTCCTCAGTATCAAGGTGCCCGACGGTCCACTGACCTCGCGACTGCAACACATCCAAGTCGGCGATCGAGTACTTGTCGGCCTGAAGCCGACCGGAACGCTACTCATCACCGATCTCAAACCGGGTCGTAATCTGTATCTGCTCGCGACGGGTACTGGTCTCGCCCCGTACATCAGCATCATCCAGGATCCTGCAACCTACGAGCGATTCTCGAAAGTCGTGCTACTGCATGGTGTGCGCTATGCCAGCGAGCTCGCCTATCACGATTACATCGTGAACGAGCTGCCGCAGCATGAGTTCTTAGGAGAGTTGGTCAAAGAGCAGCTCCTCTACTATCCCACCGTGACTCGCGAGATCTACGAACATCGAGGTCGGCTTCCAGACTTGCTGCGTAGTGGCAAGGTTGCAAGCGATCTCGGAATCGAGCAACTCGATCCACAACGCGAGCGCGCCTTCGTCGAACGCTGATTCAGTTCAGCACGAAACTCGCTTTGATCTGAACCCGAAGCGTGATGTCGCCGGGTCGATAACTCTCTGTCGCTGCGGCATCCTCGGCGGACGCCGCAGACGCGCGCAGTATGATGGGTGATGGGAACGCCGGCCGGTCGACTTCGACGGCATCCACTCGGAGCGCCGCTCCGAGCTGGGCATCGAGCCCCCGGGCGATGGCAGCGGCGTTCTGTTTCGCATCTCGCGTTGCATCCGTGAGCATCTCGCGTCGAAGCGAGCTTTCGTTCTGTAAGGAAAATCGCGGCGGCGCGATCTGATTAGCACCTGATTTCACTGCGTACTCGAGAATCACACCGAGCTTGTCGAAATCGAGCAGGCGGATTCGGATCGTACGAGCGACGAGGTATCCCTGCAGACGGCGTGCTCCGGACTTAGCGTCCCAGGAGAATTCCGGTTGTACCGCTAGTGCACCACTATCGATCGCTTCATCGCCAATGCCAAGTTCTTTCAGGCCGCGCAGCACCGCTACCGTCCTGACGCCCGCTTCACGACGTGCACTATCGAGCTTCACATCGCGAGCATCGATCGTCATTTCCAAATGCGCCAGATCCGGTCGTACCAGGCGCTCGGAGATACCAGTGGCGTTGATGATACGGGTCGTCGACTCCGCTCGCGCCGGGAAAATAGCGAGTGCAAGGCACAGTGCTCCGAGCAGAACAAACGACTCAAAAATTGTTTGAATATTTTTCATGACATGAAAACCACAATCATAGTGATGATCGAACCCAAGGTCGCAATCGCCATATCTTTCTGTGCATCCCATTCATCGCCTTGTGCACCAAGATAAGCAGCGCCTTGTCCGCCGCCCAAGATTTCCGTTGCCCACCATTCGAGCACTTCGAAAATCATACTGGTCGCCATGACGAGTACCGGCGAAAGCACGTAACTCCAATAGCCGACGGGCCGCGCATAAAGTTCGAACAGTTCGAAAAAAGGATACGCGAGCAACAAACCGTAAGCGAAATGAACAAGGCGGTCGTAATGGTTGCGAGCCCAGCCAAACAACTTCGATAGCCTGACGCCAATCACCGCATGTGCCGCGTCGTCATAAGGAACGCGTACGTAAGTGTAGTAACCACCGATCGTGTGCATAACGAGGAATATCACGATCAAGGTGTATGAGACGTCGCTGAGGGGCCAGCTCGGGTAGGTCCAAACGAGCGCAATGACGGTGGCAACCGTGAAGGAGTTCTCCGCGATCCACACGGAACGATCATGCGGCTTGATCGCCAGCAGCAACCAGAGGATGGAAAACGGCAGCAGTAGCCAGTGCAGGTATGCCATCGTTTTAGAGTGGAGTGCTACTCCACCGTCACAGATTTCGCGAGATTGCGAGGCTTGTCGACATCGGTACCGCGCGCAGTCGCTACATGGTACGACAGCAACTGCAGCGGGATGGTGTAGACCACGGGCGCCTGCAGATAGCTAACGTGCTTCGGCATAGTAATCACGGTCACACCGTCGGAAGACTGCATGCCGGATTCGGGGTCGGCAAAGACGATGAGTTCACCGCCGCGAGCGCGCACTTCCATCAGGTTCGACTTCAGCTTCTCGAGCAAGTCGGTGTTCGGAGCCACGGCGATCACCGGCATATCGTCATCGACGAGTGCAAGGGGTCCGTGCTTGAGCTCACCAGCCGCATAAGCCTCTGCGTGGATATAGGAGATTTCCTTGAGCTTGAGCGCGCCTTCCATCGCTATCGGATGCATGGTACCGCGACCCAGAAACAGCGCATGGTGCTTGGGCACGAAACGCTGCGCCAACTCACGGATCACCGGGTCGAGCGCTAGCGTTTTCTCCATCATGCCCGGCAACTCGACCAAGCGGCTAACCAGCGTATGTTCCTGCTCTGGGCTCGCACCGTGCGTCTTAGCCAAAGCGACAACCAACATACCGAGTGCCACCAACTGAGTGGTGAAAGCTTTGGTCGAAGCGACTCCAATCTCGGGGCCTGCACGCGTCAGCATCACCAGCTCAGACTCGCGCACCAGAGAGCTTTCGGGCACGTTACAGATGGCGAGCGAACTCAAGTAACCCGCTTGCTTGGCAAGACGCAGTGCCGCAAGCGTATCAGCAGTTTCACCCGATTGACTGATCGTCACAAACAACGAATTTTTTGGAACGACCGGGTTTCGATAGCGATATTCGCTTGCGATCTCGACCGTACAAGGAATCTTCGCCAGCTGCTCGATCAGGTAGTGAGCCACATAACCGGCGTGATAGCTCGTGCCACAGGCGACGATATGCACGTGCTCAGTCTTGGCAAACACCTCGCTCGCAGCCGGACCAAAAGCCGCTTCGAGCAAACGACCATTAGCGACACGCTCTTGCAACGTATCTGCGAGTGCGCGAGGCTGCTCGTGGATTTCCTTGAGCTTGAGCGCGCCTTCCATCGCTATCGGATGCATGGTACCGCGACCCAGAAACAGCGCATGGTGCTTG
>CAIVYV010000221.1 GCA_903910215.1 uncultured Pseudomonadota bacterium | reverse complement strand
TCGAGAATCTGTTGACCGATGTGCTTTTCATCAGCCACGGCAAGATCGTGCTCGATTCGACCGTAGACGCCTTGCCGAGCCGCTTTGCACAGCTGATCACGACTTCCGAGCATGTGGCTGCGGCGCGAGCGCTGCGTCCAGTCTATGAACGTGAAGTGTTTGGTCGATACGTTTTCGTGTTCGACATCGGCAAGGGGGGCGCTCCCACGGCAGATGAATTAGCAGCCCTAGGTGATGTTCGAACCCCCTCGATTGCCGATTTGTTTGTGGCGTTGATGAACGATGGCCACTCGAATGGCGCGACTGCAGGCCGCGTCGGCGCGGAGGTGGCAGCATGAACATCACGGTCATGAAAACCTTGCTCTGGCGCGAGACTTGGGAACATCGCGGTCTCATCTGGGCTCCGCTGATCACCGCTGCTGTCATCGCACTCACCGCGTTGCTGAGTACGAGCTTCACCGGTAGCGTCCAGATTAATCTCGATGGCAAAGAGCAGGAACTGTTCACCACCTTGGCCGCTGACCTGTCACACCAGCGACAGCTGTTTGCGGTTTGGTTGGGCGCACTGGTGATTCCACAGATGATCGTGGCGATGATCGTTCTGGTGTTTTATGCGCTCGATAGCCTTTACAACGAGCGTAAAGATCGCAGCATCTTATTTTGGAAGTCGATGCCCGTCTCTGATGCGGAAACCGTAGGCTCTAAACTCGCTACGGCTTTGTTACTCGTGCCGTTATGGGTGTGGATCGTCTCGATGATTGCGAGCCTTGTCGTGTTCGCTATCGTCAGCGTCAAACTCAGCGGAACGCCGCTCGCACCGTTGGCCACATTCCATATCGGCACCTGGTTTGCTCTGCAATTGACGATGCTGCAAAACGTACTGGTAGCGGCACTATGGTATGCGCCGGTTGCAGTGTATTTATTGTTAACGTCCGTCTACGCCAAGCGCAGCCCGTTTCTTTGGGCTGTCTTGCCCCCCGTGTTGCTGGTTATCTTCGAAGAGGTAGCTTTCAACACGAGCATGATCGCCGGCTTCATTGCAAACCGCCTGTTCGGATTCTTCCGCGAGCTCGATCTGCACATCTCCTCGGAGGACGGTGATACTTCTGCGTCTTTGATCCAGGAGATTGCCCGCAGCTACGAGCAGCTCGGCACGCTCGATATGCTCGCGAAGCCCGACCTCTGGTTGGGTGTTGCTCTCGCCGTGATCGGGTTCTTCGTCGTCGTACGGTTGCGTCGCTGGCGCGACGACGCGTGAGTCGCGTGTCGCAGATCGCCTTAATCGGCGATCTGCGCCCCTGTAGTGACGATCGCCGCGACCTGACGGCTTCGTCGACGAGCCTCGTCGATGTTATCGGCGCGCGCCAACGCCACTCCCATCCGTCGTTGTCCGCGCACTTCGGGCTTGCCGAACAAGCGCAGCGTGGTATCCGGCTCGAGAAGAGCCGATTGTAGATTCGAAAACTGTAGCTCGGCCGTGTCGCCTTCGATCAGGATTGCAGTCGAAGCCGAAGGTCCGAGCGAACGGATGTGCGGTATAGGAAAACCGAGGATCGCCCGCAAGTGCAAGGCAAACTCGGACAAATCCTGCGAGATCAACGTCACCATACCGGTGTCATGCGGTCGTGGCGACACCTCACTGAACCACACGTCATCGCCTCTCACGAAGAGTTCAACACCGAACAGCCCTCGACCGCCCAACTTGCTAGTGATGCGCAGCGCGATGTCGCGACTGCGCTCCAGCGCAGTGGCGCTCATCGGATGTGGCTGCCATGACTCGCGATAGTCACCGCTGATTTGCAGATGGCCGATCGGGTCGCAGAATGACGTCCCACCCGCATGTCTGACTGTCAACAATGTGATTTCGTAGTCGAATGCGATGAAGCCCTCGACGATGACCCGGCCCGCACCCGCGCGGCCACCCTCCTGCGCATAACGCCAGGCAGTTTCCACGCCAGCTTTATCCTTGACGATGCTCTGTCCCTTACCGGAGCTCGACATCACGGGTTTAACCACGCAAGGCAGACCAATCTCGTCGATGGCGGCGAGATATTCGTCCAATGTCGAAGCAAATCGATAGGGCGAAGTCGGTAAGCCGAGTTGTTCGGCGGCGAGACGTCGAATGCCTTCCCGATCCATCGTGAGTTTGGCAGCGAGCGCCGTCGGAACGACATGAAAGCCTTCTGCTTCTAGGCGCAGCAGTTCATCGGTCGCGATCGCTTCTATCTCAGGCACGATGAAATGCGGTCGTTCGTGCAGCACGATCTCGCGCAGGGCTTCGGCATCGAGCATCCGAATGACGTGCGATCGGTGCGCGACCTGCATGGCGGGTGCATGGGCATATCGATCGACGGCGATGACTTCGATCCCAAGACGCTGGGCTTCGATGGCCACTTCTTTGCCGAGCTCGCCCGAGCCCAGCAACATGAGGCGCGTTGCGCTGCGCGAACCGGGTGTGCCGATGGTGGTAGACATCATGTTCCTCGCGTTACACTCGAACGAAGTTTAACCGTGTAGCGCAGGTATGCCATGTCTGATCCCGTTGTCGCGAGCCGTACGCCCATCGCAGTCGATGTCGAAGCCGGCAAGACCTACTGGTGGTGCAGTTGTGGCAAGTCAGCCAAGCAGCCTTTCTGTGACGGATCCCACAAGGGTACGGATTTCACGCCAGTAAAATACGAGGCGACGGCTTCCACTAAGGTTTGGTTCTGCGGTTGCAAGAACACTGCGAACGCGCCGCTATGCGACGGGGCGCACAAGAAACTGCCCTGATGCCGTTTCGAACCGAGCGTCATCACGAGACGCTTCGGTTGTCGCCCTTTGGCGACTGGACGATTCAGCATGTCGGCGAAATCGAGCGTTCGCTCGAGACGCTGGCACTCGACGGCGTCCGTCACATCCAAATCGACCTGTCGGGCATCGTGTCGCTCGATTTATCGGGCGCCTGGTTGATACATGATCTCCGCGTTCGATCCGCTGCGACTCGGTCGGTCGATTTTTTGTCGCCTGAGCCGCCTATGTTGCGACTCGTTGCCCAAACACTCGCCAAAGACGAACCGACAGGCAGGCGCGAGCAACGCACGCCGCGTTCGGCCGTGGAGCATCTGGGTCGCCACGCCTTGGAGCGACTGACAGGTTGGGCTGATGGCTTGGCGTTTCTCGGAGCCACGATGGTCCGACTTCTGGCGGCGTTGAAGGATCCGCGGGTTTGGCGCCCGATCTCGATCGCAAGACACGTTTACGACACGGGACTCACTGCCATTCCGATCGTCGCGCTGATCGCATTTTTGATCGCGGTCATCATCGCCTATATGGGCGCGCAGCAGTTGCAACAGTTCGGTGCCGATATCTTCGTCGTCGATCTGGTCACGGTCGGTGTCCTGCGTGAACTCGGCGTGTTACTGACCGCCATTATCGTGGCTGGACGGTCGGGCAGTGCCTTTGCTGCCGAGATTGGCGCCATGAAGCTCAACCAGGAGATCGACGCGCTCAAGGCCACGGGGGTCGAGCCTCTCGAAGTTCTGGTACTACCGCGCTGGATCGGTCTCGTTATTGCACTACCTCTTTTGACCGTGATTGCTGATGCAGTCGGTGTTCTCGGTGGAGCATTACTCTGTCATCTGCTGCTCGATATGCCGTTGGTGCAGTATTTCCAAAGAGTCGATGAGTCCATTGCGGCCTGGACTTTTTGGGTTGGCATCATCAAAGCGCCGGTTTTTGCGGTGCTCATCGCTGCGGCTGGCACTTATCGTGGCATGCAAGTGCGCGGTTCCTCGCGTGAGCTCGGGCGCTTGACCACGGTTGCTGTCGTACAGGCTATCTTCATGGTGATCTTGGCCGACGCCTTATTTGCCGTTCTCTTTATGGAGATCGGCATATGAGCGCGGATATGGCGATCATCGTCAGTGATATCGTCAATCGCTTCGGTGCACAGACTGTGCATGACGGTCTCGATATGCGAGTCGAGCGCGGCGAGATCTTCGGTATCGTTGGTGGCTCCGGCTCAGGCAAGAGTGTCTTGCTCAACACCATATTGGGATTGAGGCGTCCACAGAGGGGCAGAGTCGAACTTTCGGGGGTGGACGTCACGACGCTGACAGACGCCGAGCTACGCAATCTCAAAATGACCTATGGCGTCACGTTCCAAGCAGGCGCGCTCTTCAGTTCTCTGACGGTTCTGCAGAATGTGCAACTACCTATGCTGGAGCATCTCGATCTCAGCGCTCGTGCTCTCGAGGAATTGGCCTTGCTGAAGGTGTTGCTAGTTGGGTTACCGACTGAAGCGGCCTATAAATTTCCGTCGCAGTTATCGGGTGGCATGATCAAACGCGCAGCCTTGGCTCGGGCGCTCGCACTCGATCCCCAGTTGCTTTTTTTGGACGAGCCCACCTCGGGTCTTGATCCGATCAGTGCGGCGGCGTTCGATGAATTACTGGTGGGCTTGCAGCAGGAGCTCGGCTTGACCGTGGTCATGATCACCCATGATCTGGACACGATATTCCGAACCTGTAATCGTGTAGGCGTCATCGTTGATCGAAAGATGATCTCAGGCACCCTCGAGCAAATCATCGATAATCCGCATCCTTGGATTCGAGAATACTTTCACGGCGCTAGAGCCAGTCGTTTCGGAGCATCGCGTGGAGCGTGAAGCCAATTACACTGCCGTTGGAGCGTTCGTTCTGCTGGTGATCGGTATGGCGGTCGCTTTCATCTATTGGTATTCCGACGGCCGCAATGCTCGATCGTACGAACGTTACGAAGTTTATTTTGAAGGCTCTGTCAGCGGGCTCAATGTTGGCAGTACGGTTCGTTACCTCGGCGTCGATATCGGGCGCGTGATCGCTTTGAACATCGATCGACGTTCCGCTGCTCGGGTGCAGGTCATCGTCGATATTGACTCGGCTACGCCGATTTCCGACAAAACGGTGGCAGAGTTATCGCTGCTAGGCGTAACGGGTTTGCTCTACATCGATCTGCTCGGAAACGCCGGAACCAAAAAGTTGGCTCCGCTGGTGGCTAGTGAGTCCTATCCGGTGATTCGATCGGTTCGCTCCGGCTTCGATGTATTTCTCTCCGGTGTGCCTGAAGTCATGGGGCGTGCTTCGGAAGTGGCGCAGCGCGCGAGTCGCTTGCTGTCCGACGACAATCTCGACGCTTTGTCGAGTACGATCGTGAACCTTGAGCGTGCGAGTCGTTTACTGCCTGATACAGTGAGCGAAGCTCAAACACTCGCTCGAGAGCTACGAGTGTTGTCACGTGATTTGGCAGCGGTAGCGGTCGCGTTGCGACAAACGACGGAGCAGAGCGCGCCGTTGGTTTCCCAGAGCATCAGCAGGCTTTCACAGGCGTCTGAGAATCTGCTTTCGGCCAGCGCCAGAGTGGATACTTTGTTGGCGGAGAGTTCGGGCGGTATCACGCAGTTCGCGCAGCAAGGGCTTCCCGAGTTCGAGAGCCTGTTGCGTGAGACACGCGCGACAGCCGAAGAAGTGCGGGGGCTCACGCGGGAGTTGCGCGAAGAGCCATCGAGTCTACTTTACGAGAAGAAGCCCCGCGGCATCGAGGTGCCACGATGAGACTGGCGATTATTTCATTGATCTTTTTGCTTGGGGGATGTGCATCGACGTTTGATAGCGAGTCGCCCGCCGTTGACGAGTACGCTCTCAAGACGATGAGCGGTGGCGCGGCGTTGGTATCGACCGCGCCCATTAGCGTGCCTATCCAGCTTATGCGCATCGAAGCCGCGCCCGGCTATGACACGCGGCGTATCTTGGTGACACATCCAGACGGTCGTTTGGATGTTATTGCGGATGCGCGCTGGGTTGGGCCGATTCCGAGCCTGCTTGAGGCGGCGGTGCTTGATCAATTGCGGGCGGCCGGTTTCGACGTCCACCCCAGTTCGGCCGCTCTCGCGACGCCGTACTCTCTGCGGGTGACCGTCAGGCGTTTCGATGCGCAATACGCGGCTGGTGAAGATTCGGGACGAGTCGAAATGCCAACAGCCCGAGTGGTTCTCGACGTCACGCTGATTCGGCGTCGAGACCGGCTCCCCGTGGCGACCTGGAACGTATCTGGAGCGACGCTGGCAACGGAAAATCGGCGCACCATGATCGTTTCCGCGCTGGGTTCAGCGACCAGCTTCGCCTTGACTGGGCTCGCGAACGAGCTGTCGGCGGTCACGGCGCTGAAACAATAACCCCTTAATATTTCTCACGTTTTCGGCGTCGTCCTGTCCCTTCCCCGAGGCTTGTTCAGATCTGTTCAGTATTTGTATTGGACAAATGCTTGACACGCCTCGAGGCGCCGCTAAACTGGTGCTCGTCAACCGTCCCTTCTGACGAGTGACCCCCGTTTGGGCGGATCGCAAGATCCGCCCTTTTCTTTTTCGGGGGTAGTTCTCGGCGCCCACGAGGGCGTCTATCGTCAATTCTGCGAGCCTGCCGATTCGAGTTGGGCGCCGATCTCCAGCCAACGCTCCTCGAGAGTTTCGATTTGCTTGATCACCGCGCCTAGGCGTTGTGGCACTGCGCGCACGGCGGAATCGTTGGCGTTGAACGAGGCCGAATCCAGCATCTGCTGTTCCAGTTCCCGCCTCTGCATCGTGAGGCGCTCAAGCTCTTTCTCGATATTTTTGAACTCGGTACGCAACGATGCCAACTGTTGACGGGCTGCTGCATCACGCCGACGCTGTTCGCGACGATCAACTCCTTCCTCGCTGCGACGACTCGTGTTTGACTGCCCCGAGGAGCGCGCATCGCGAGCCAACGATTGCGCATAGTCCTGTAGATCGCCATCAAAGCGGGTTGCAGCGCCATCGCGAACCAACCAGAACTCATCGCAAACACTTCCGAGCAAACCTCGGTCGTGCGATACGAGGATGACTGCGCCAGAAAACTCCTGCAGCGCGAGCAGCAACGAATCACGCATTTCGAGGTCGAGGTGGTTGGTCGGTTCGTCCAAAAGCAACAGATTAGGTCGACGTGCGACGAGAATGGCGAGTGACAGTCGAGCGCGTTCACCACCCGAAAAATGTTTGACTGATTCAAAGACTCTATCGCCCTTGAATCCGAAAGAGCCGAGATGATCGCGCTTCTGTTGCTCAGGCCATTGAGCGACCACCGCACCGCCGCGACGCGTGAGTTCGAGGATGGCAGTACTGGATGCGTCGAGTTGGTCGACCTCGAGCTGCGCAAAAAAGCCTACTTCGATATCTGGTGCAGTCGTGACCGTTCCGCCGAGCGGCGCTAGTTGCCCCGCGATACTTTTGATAAGCGTGGACTTACCGGCACCGTTTCGTCCGAGGATCCCGATGCGCGCACCCGGTGGAATGGAGAGCGAAAAGTCGTCGATGATGACTTGATCGCCGTATCCGGCAGAGATTCGATCGAGTGACACGAGCGGAACCGGGAGCTTACGCGGTTCGAGAAATTGCCAGTCGAACGTGTGTTCGACCCGTTGCGTGACTAGAGTTGGCAATCGCTCCAGCCACTTCAATCGGCTCTGCGCCTGTCTGGCCTTGCTGGCTTTGGCTCGGAATCGCTCCACGAAGCTGCGAACATGGTCGGCTTCACGACGAATTTTTTCATTCTGCGCTTGTTGCTGAGCGAGTCGTGCTGCGCGTTGTGTTTCGAAATCGGAGAAGTTACCGCTGTACGCGGAGAGTGTGCCGAGACTGACATGCAGGACGCGGTTGATGACGGCATCGAGAAAGTCCCGATCATGCGACACCAACAACAGTGTGCCTGGATAACTTTGCAGCCAGCGTTCGAGCCACAGCACGGCATCGAGATCGAGGTGGTTTGTGGGTTCGTCGAGAAGCAGGACGTCCGAGGGACACATGAGCGCCTTGGCGAGATTGGCTCGCATGCGCAATCCGCCGGAAAATTCCTTGATCGGCTGATCGATACGTTTGGAATCGAAACCGAGCCCATCGAGCAGGGCGGCGGCTCGACTCCGCGCTGTATAGCCGCCGAGTTGATCGAAATCCGCCAAAGCTTGGGCATGCTGAATGCCATCCTCGCGACGTTCCGCTTCGGCGAGAATCTGCTCGCAGCGGCGCAAGGTAATGTCGCCATCGATGACGTGCTCGATGACGGGTCGATCCGAGTCGGGTAACTCCTGAGTCACGGCGGCAAAGGTCAAGCCGCCTGGTATCTCCAGGTTACCTTGATCTGGTGTCAGTTCGCCCTTGATCAGCGCGAGTAACGACGATTTGCCACTACCGTTACGGCCGACGATGCCGACTTTCTCGCCACGCAAAATGCTCGCAGTGGCGGAGTCGAGGAGGGGCTCAGGGCCACGCCGGAGCCGGACATTTCGCAAGTGAATCACGGGCGCGATTCTACGCGACTGCTTGTGTATGCTCGCCATCGTGCGCATCGAAATTTTTTCCGACATCGTTTGCCCATGGTGCTTCGTTGGGCAGAGTCGCCTCGCGGCTGCACTCGCGAGGCGACCGGAGATTCCCGTCGAGGTCATCTGGTTGCCGTTCGAGCTGAATCCGGCCATGCCGCCCGAGGGCCGCCCGCGAGCGGAATATCTGCTCGAGCGTTTCGGCGATGTAAATCGGTTTGCCGACGCTCAGCGTCAGCTCCAGCAGATTGGCGAGCAGGAGGGTATCCGGTTCAATTTCACCGGTATTCAACGCATGCCGAACACTCGGCGTGCACATGTATTGTTGGCGTATGCGCGCCGCATTAATCCCGAGGTGCAGACTCGTTTGACTCGAGTCTTGTTCGAGGCCTACTTCAGCGAGGGCTTGGATATCGCCGATCCGAGCTGTCTCGTCGAGTTGGCAACACGCGTAGGTCTAGAGGGCATCGCCGCCGCAGCGGTGCTCGATGATCCAACCCTGCATGCCGAAGTGCAGGCGCTCGAATCGCTTGCCGCTCGCTGGAATGTGTCCGGCGTGCCGACCTTCATTTTCGATCGGCGCACTGGATTTTCTGGTGCGCAGCCAGTGGAGGTGTTCGAGCGCGCGATGGATTCGGTTCTCGTGCAGGCTCGCAATTCGTGACAGCCGATGAGTTGACGGGACGAGCACGCTCGCACGTTATAGATTTGGGTGCTTTGGGCTGCGTGCTGCATCGGGATGTGGTGCAGCCGTTTCTCGATCTGCGCGATGCCGCTAGGGCGGCGGATCATGACTTGGTCGCGGTTTCATCCTTTCGCGACTTCGGCAGACAGCGTTCGATATGGAACGGTAAATTTCGCGGTGAACGGCCCGTACTGGATAGACAAGGCCGACCGCTCGATTTGCGCGATTGGCCAGCGGCGGATCGCATCAACGCCATTCTGTGCTGGTCGGCGATACCAGGCGCCAGTCGTCACCACTGGGGTAGCGATATCGATGTAATCGACCGCAGCGCTTTGGCTTCTGGGGCGACTGTCGAACTCGTGCCGGCGGCATATCTTGGTGATGGGCCTCACGCTGCTCTGAATACCTGGCTATCGGAGAACATGGCCGGTTTCGGATTCTTCCGACCGTATGTCAGCGAGCGTGCGGGTGTGAGCCCCGAACCTTGGCACTTGAGTTACGCGCCGATCTCGGTACCTGCTTTACGACAGATGACACCAGCAGTTCTGCTCGAGGCCTGGCGAGCGAGTGATATCGATGGTGTCGAGTGGCTGATCGACAACGTTGATATGTTGCACGCACGTTACGTGGAAGATATCGATACGGTCGACTTTGATAATCGACGTTAGAGCGTGAATTTCGCCAGCACCGGCGTGTGATCAGAAGGTCTCTCAGCGCGACGCGGCTCTTTGTCGATACGAGCAGCGACGCACTGTTGTGCCAGGGCGCTCGAAGCCAGAATCAAATCGATACGCAGCCCCGCATTGCGACGAAAGCCTGCTGCGCGATAGTCCCACCAACTGTACGATTTTTCCGGCTGCTCGAACTGCCGGAAAACGTCCACCAATCCTGCCTGCAGTAAACGCCGATAGGCGTTGCGTTCGGGTTCGCTCACATGCACGTGACCAGCCCAGGCGGCCGGATCGTGAACATCACGGTCCTCCGGTGCGATATTGAAGTCACCCAACACCACCACGTGTTTCTCGGTGTGTAAAAGCGACTCTAGCCATTGCTGCAGCGCCTCGAGCCAGCGCAGCTTGTAGGCGTACTTGTCAGAGTCAGGCGCCTGCCCATTCGGAACATAGAGATTGACGACCACGAGCCCAGCGGTACGGACGGCGAGTACGCGCCGCTGCTCATCGTCGAAGCCTGGAATGCCGGTCGCTAGAACTTCGATGGGTTGACGCGAGAGCACGGCGACTCCGTTATATGTGCGCTGACCGCTATAGGCGCACTGGTAGCCAAGTGCGTCGATTTCTGCTGCCGGAAAATCCGGATCCGGCAGTTTGGTCTCTTGTAGGGCGATGACATCTGGTTTGCTCTCGGCGACCCACGCGGCCAATTGAGGTAATCGCACGCGCAGCGAGTTGACGTTCCAGGTGGCGATGGTGATCTGTGACATCTGCCTAGGTTAAACGACCTGTGTACGATAGCGGTCATGAGCAGAAAAAATTTCGACTTGATCGTCATCGGTGGCGGTAGCGGCGGCTTGGCCTGCGCACAGCGTGCTGCCCAGTACGGAGCCAAGGTGTTACTGGCCGAATCGGCCCGGTTGGGTGGAACCTGCGTCAATGTCGGCTGCGTTCCCAAGAAGGTGATGTGGAATGCAGCACATATCGCAGAAGCCGCTGGAGACGCTCCGCATTACGGATTTGATATCGAGTATCGCGGCCATGATTGGTCGGCACTCCGTCGCGCTCGAGATGCCTACATTGTTCGATTGAATGGTATCTACGAGCGTAATCTGGCCGCAAAGAATATCGAGTTGATTCGCGGCAAGGCAGTTTTTGTTTCCTCGCATGAGGTACGAGTCGGTGACGATGTGTTCGAAGCATCGCGGGTGGTGATTGCAACGGGCGGTCGACCCATGTTGCCGAAGATTCCTGGAAGTGAGCACGGTATCACCTCAGACGGATTCTTTGAGTTGGATCATTTACCGTCTCGCACGGCTGTCGTGGGCAGTGGTTACATCGCCGTCGAACTCGCTGGTGTCCTGCACGCCTTGGGCAGCAAAGTCACGCTGGCTTTTCGTCGCGATCGGGTGCTACGTCACTTCGACTCGATGTTGTCTGACGCGCTCATGAAAATCATGCGTGATGAGGGCATTGCCCTAGTTGACCACGCCGCACCTCGCGCGCTTGAACGCGATGCCAACGGTGCGCTGCGGCTGTTGTTTGATGACGGTCGGCAGGCTGGCCCCTTCGATTCGGTTATTTGGGCTATCGGACGGGAGCCGATGGTTGAGAGTCTGGCACTCGATCGAGCGGGTATCCGGCTGGACAGTCGTGGGTTCATACCCGTTGATCGCTATCAAGAGACGCCGGTAAAAGATTTGTATGCCATCGGTGATGTCACGGGGCAGGCCCAGCTGACTCCCGTTGCAATAGCAGCTGGACGCCGCCTTGCCGACCGCCTTTGGGGTGGCATGACAGGGCGCCATCTGGACTACAGCAACATTCCAACGGTGGTCTTCAGTCATCCACCGATCGGCACCGTAGGTCTCAGCGAAAGCGAAGCTATCGATCGTCATGGCCCACAAGGCGTCAAGGTGTATACCTCCGGCTTCGTGCCGATGTACCACGCTCTGACGCCACGCAAGCCGCGCGCTGAAATGAAGCTCGTGACTGTCGGCGCAGACGAGCGGATCGTCGGGTGTCACGTGATTGGCGCTGGCGCTGACGAAATGCTGCAAGGTTTTGCTGTGGCTGTTCGCATGGGTGCGACCAAGCGCGATTTCGACGACACCGTCGCTATCCATCCCACCAGCGCCGAAGAATTCGTAACGATGCGTTAGGGCTGGATGTGCTGCTGTCCGCAAGGTACACGCCGGGGAAGCTCGTCGTTGACTTGCAACGGTCCCGACCGCGCAATGGCATCATGAGGTGCGCAGTCGGACGAGCACGCAAGATGGTTTTTTTGACCCTGTTGTTGCCGTTATGGGCGATCGGCTGTTCCCGTCAGTCGCCACCTATCCCTGCCGAGCAGCTGCAGATCAAAATCAATCTGCTTTGCACGACTTGCGATGACTTCCTGCAGTGCACGCGAACCGGTCAGTCGGTGGAGTCGGAGTTTCGACTCTATCGGCTGAGAGAGAAGTCGTTCTTCGCGCAGATCGCCACCATCTGGGATTACTTAATCCAGTGGTTCCATCAAAAGACAAACGACAGACGACCACTGACGATTTATCTCGAGCAGGGAAGCGTCTCGCGAGTGCTAGTGCCGTATGCAACGGCCAAGGTAGACCTCGTCACTGGGTTCATCACGCTACCGGATTCGACTATCGATATGCGTGACGGTAACTGGTTCTTTGCGGGTGAGATTGCTGGTCAATGTCGGGCGATGGTTCGTCGTGACGGCTATCGTTGGTTGCGATCGCTCTTGAAAAAGTCGCTCCCAACGGGAGGCGCCCCATGAGACTGGCCTTGCTGGCGTTGAGATATTTGCTGGCACTTTTTTTCGCCGGCGCGGCAGCCAACAAATGGAAGCAGGGCTATATCACCAGCGACCACCTGAAGGGTGTCTTCCTTCAACGGATCGAGGAAATCGACCCAGAGTCTTTCGGTGCTTGGTTTATTGAGAACATCGGAATTCCACATTACGTGCCGTTGGCATGGCTGGTCTGTTGGGGTGAAACATTGATTGCTCTGGGACTTTTGTTCGGATGCATGACTCGAGGCGCTGCGGCAGGAGCCATGGCTATGATGTTCGCCTTTGCAGCGGGTGGGTATTACGATGCTTCCCTGATCGTGCTGGCCTTGATGTTCTTGCCTTTTGTCGTAGTACCTACAGGGCGGTGGCATGGTCTCGACAAGCGGTTGCATGCCAGATACCAAAAATCTATTTTCTTTGGCTGAGGTTTTCCAATGAATAAGTTTGGACCCGTGCGTTTGATGCCGGGAGTCACGCGCGGACATGTAGCGGCTTATCTTTGGGCAGCTTTCGTCAGCATCGGAATATTTACCTACGCAACGGCACTTCAGCCGTATCTACTCGAGGTCAATATCGGTGTGCCGCCTGGAGAGAGGGGTGTGGTCTCCGGTAATCTGCAGTTCTGGCAGGAAATCGTCACATTGCTTTTCGTCGGCCTTTTTGGCGCCTGGTCTGATCGGGTCGGACGACGAGTGGTCTACATCGTCGGATTTTTGATCACAGGCCTTGCTTACGCAGCCTATCCGTTTGCTGACGACATAGGGCAACTGCTGATCTACCGGCTGATCTATGCAGTCGGTATCGCGGCTCTCGGTGGCATGTTGGCGACGGTACTCGCCGATTATCCGATCGATGCCGATCGCGGCAAACTGACCGGTATCTCATTCTTTTTGAATGCGGTCGGCGCGTTGCTGTTTTTTGCAGTGCTCACCCGATTGCCGGCGCTTTACCAAGGTTTTGGAGCGACAGAGACCGATGCAGGCCGATTCGCCTATCTGACTATTGCAGCGGTGTGCGTTGTGAGCGCTCTGATCATGTTGGGATTGAAGCCAGGCGCACCCGAGCAAGTGACCGAGCGTTTGCCTTTGATGACCTTGCTGCGCCAAGGACTGAGTGCCGGCAAGCGTCCGCGAATTGCCCTAGCCTATGCCGCCTCCTTCGCAGCACGCGCCGACCTTGTCATTGTGGCGTTGTTTCTATCTCTTTGGGTGCAATCTGCAGCGTTGGCTGACGGCGCAACGGCAGCCGAAGCGACCTCGAGACAAGGGGCTCTTTTCGGAATCGTGCAGGGTAGCGCGATGTTATGGGCACCCTTTTTCGGATGGCTCGCAGACAAGATCGATCGCGTCACTTTGGTCATTATGGCGACCGTACTTTCAGTAGCCGGTTATGGTTGGATGGGCTTGACGCCAGATCCGGCCGTCGGAGCAACTGCTTTCGGGGCAGCCGCTTTACTAGGTATAGGGCAGGCGAGTGGCATTCTCGCCTCGCAGGTCTTGATCGCTCAGGAAGCGCCTGGCGCCATTCGAGGCGCCGTCATCGGGATGGTCGGCTTTTTCGGCGCTCTCGGCATCTTGGCGATTTCCAAGATTGGCGGCATCGCTTTCGACACTTGGCGTCCGGGAGCGCCGTTCATCATCATGGCCGGGGCCAACGTGCTTCTGCTGGCTTACGCGATCTGGGTACGGACTAGACCGAAGACGCTCTAGTACCTGACAAGAGCGTCGACGATTATTTTGACTCGGTTGGTTCTCGATGCCCAGCAAAAGACATCCGATCAAGCACGCCGAGTAGCAGCGCAGAAACGACGAAGGTCAGGTGCAGCATCACGTACCAGAAGATCTTGTCGTTCGGAATCGTTTTGGCATCCATGAACACCTTCAACAGATGGATGGATGAGATGGCGACGATGGACGCGGCGACTTTGAGCTTCAGCGTGCCTGCGTCGAGCTTGCCTAACCAGCCGAGCTTTTCGCCATCTTGTGCTACGTCGAGTCGCGACACGAAGTTCTCGTAACCGGAGAACATCACCATCACGATGAGGCTCCCGACCAGAACGATATCGAT
>CAIVYV010000220.1 GCA_903910215.1 uncultured Pseudomonadota bacterium | reverse complement strand
GCCAAGTCGTAGCCGACTCTCGCCATACGCGCAGCATCTGCCGTCGTGACCACCCCACTCTCGGCCACGCGGGGCACGGATGTCGGCAACTCGGACACCAAGGTCTCCAATCGATCCGGTACGACTTGCAGACTGACGAGATCGCGGCTGTTAATCCCGATCAGCAACAAAGTGCTTGCGGATCGAAAACGATCAATCAATCGTTCAGCACGCTCGATATCGGCACGATCAAACGTCTCGATCAATACGAAAAGCTGCTGAGAGAGCGCCGTTTCACAGAGCAAGCTCAAGCTGTGATCGTCGAGCATCCGTACGATCAACAACACTCCGCCAGCGCCCGCCGCCCGCGCCTCCAGAACTTGATAAGGATCGACCAAAAAATCCTTGCGCATAGTCGGAATGCGCCGCGCTCGTCCATCTGTCGACTGCCGAACCACACGCAGTGCAGACGCGGCTCGAAGATGATCGAGTGAACCATCGAAGCGATCAGGTTCGGTGAGCACGGAAATCGCTGCGGCACCGCCTTGTACGTAGGCGCGGATCCGTGCGTCAGCAGAGTCATCGTTAGTGTTAGCGAGCTGCCCGAGCGCCGGTGAGCGTAACTTCATCTCGGCGATCACATCGAAGCCTCGCTCGGAGAGTTGCAAAGCGGGCGGTGCTGGCAGATCCACGAGTGACGCCGTGAGCTCCGACTGCGACAGCTGAACTTTGGCCGCCTCGACACGACGTCGACTGCTGGCCGCCATCGTGGCGAGAAAGTCCTCAGCCACGTCCAAACTCCGCCAAGTGCTGCAACATCTGCTTCGCGGCACCGTTCTCGATAACGGCAGCGGCTCGCAAGACGCCTTCCATCGGACTTGTCACGACTCCGGCACACTCGAGTGCCAATGCAGCACCCATCAACAAGGTGTCGCGATGCGCGCCAACGTCGCGCCCTTCGAAGACGGCACGCAAAGCGGCGGCGTTGCTGGCCGCCTCACCACCTGCAAGCTCGGATGGCTCGCAGATACGCATCCCGTAATCGGCGGGACTTCGAATACTGCGCGTCACGACGCCGGGTCGTACGTCGAACAACACAAAAGGGCCTGCCGTGGTCGGCTCATCCCAACCGAGCGCTCCGTGTACGACGAAAGCGCGCGTCAAACCTGGCAAACCGGCGAGAGTCGCCGCCATGAGCTCGGCCATTGGCTCGCTATAGGCACCGACGAGTTGAAACGGCGGTGTCGCCGGGTTGGTCAGGGGTCCAAGCACATTGAAGATCGTGCGAATACCGAGCGCCTGTCGGATCGGTGCGATCGCCTTCATTGCCGGGTGGTAATGCGGCGCAAAAAGGAAAGAGAATCCTGTCGCGCGCAAACAATCGCCGGCACGCTGCTCATCGAGCGGCAAGGGTAAACCGAGGGCTTCGAGCACATCGGCACTTCCACTGCGACTCGAGATAGACCGATTTCCATGCTTGATGACCGGGACACCACAAGCAGCTACGAGCAACGAAGTACCGGTCGAAATATTGACGCTGCCAGAGGCGTCACCGCCCGTGCCCACGATGTCGATAGCGCGATGCTGTAGATCGACATCCACTTTGGGCTTGCGAGCCAACTCACGCATGGCAGCCGCGAAGCCGCGCAACTCGGCAGCCACAACGCCCTTGGCTCGAAGGCCAGCCAGAACGGCACCGGCGACAGCCGGTGCCAAGGACGGATCCGTCAAGGCTCTGAGTAGCTTTGCACTCTCTTGCTCGCTCAGATGATGACCATCGAGAACGTGCTCGAGCATTTCTTTGACAGATCTCTCTGTGGCAAATTCAGTCACGCTGCCCCCCGCTCTGCAGAAGGAAATTTTGCATCAATCGAGGCCCATCCGGCGTGAGAACGCTCTCGGGATGGAACTGCACGCCCTCGACCATGAGCTCACGATGTCGCACACCCATGATTTCTCCCTCGGCAGTCTGTGCGGTGACTTGCAAGTGGGGCGGAAGACTTTCCGGTTGTGCAATCAAAGAATGATAACGGCCGATCTCACAAGGGTTGGGAAGGCCATCGAATAAACCTAAACTATCGTGCGTGATCTTGGATGTTTTGCCGTGCATCAAGCGGCCGGCACGGACCACCTTGCCACCGAAAACCTCGACGATCGACTGATGTCCGAGACACACTCCGAAAATCGGAACTTTTCCAGCGAAGGCCCGGATCATCTCCATCGAGACGCCCGCATCGTACGGCGTGCCCGGACCCGGCGAAATGCAGACGTGGCTCGGAGCACTCGCGAGCGCCTCTTCAATAGTCACGGCATCGTTGCGACGCACGTCGACCTCGGCACCCAGAACGAGAAACGCCTGCACGAGGTTGTAGGTAAAGGAATCGTAGTTGTCGATCAGCAGCAAGCGCGGCGCAGTCATGATCACAGACCCTCCGCTGCCATAGCGAGCGCGCGCGCAGCGGAGCTGCTCTTGGCGATTACTTCATCGTATTCACTCTGGGGCTGACTATCTGCGACGATGCCGGCGCCTGCCTGATAGGAATACTCATCACCACGAAATACGAGCGTTCGTATGGTGATGGCCTGATCCATATCGCCTTGAGCGCCAAAATAACCGACGGTGCCGCCGTATAGCCCGCGCCTGACCGGCTCGAGCTCGTCAATGATCTCCATCGCACGTACCTTCGGTGCGCCGACTAGCGTGCCGGCGGGGAACGCAGCGGCAAACAGATCGAATGCATCACGGCCCGGCGCGAGCTCACCGCGCACACCACTCACCATATGCATGACGTGACTATAACGCTCGATGGATTTATAGGGTGCCACATGC
>CAIVYV010000219.1 GCA_903910215.1 uncultured Pseudomonadota bacterium | reverse complement strand
GTTGATATCAACCGCCTCGACATCATCGGCAGCCCACATTGCAAAACTTTGCAAGCGGTCAATGACTTCAAGTAGCGCCTGAAAGTCGGCAGGACGCGACCAGCGAGCACTGTTCATGATTCTCCCGACCGGTGATCGCGAGAGTTCAGCTTCAATATGCGCACTCGAGGCCGGCACGCTAAACACCACCACCTCGGATAGCGCCTCGGTATAGATGCCGCCCAAGCCAACGATCAGGAGCAGACCGAGATCGTCAGTACGCTTCAGTCCCAGAATTACCTCAAGATCTGCCTCAATCATCGGTTGGACGATCCACTCATCGACCGCCCCGAAGTCGGATATGGCGCGATCAAGCTCAGTCGTTTGGCGAATTCCGACCCTCACCAGCCCATGCTCGGTCTTGTGAGTGACGCCGAGCCGAACCCCCTTCAGGACAACAGGCGCGCCGAGGGCATGCAGAGCCCGGGCAGCTTCGTCGCGGCTGGCGCAACGTACGGTCTTCACTGTGGGGAGGGCAAAGCGGGACAACAACTCGAGGCTTTCCGGTTCGCTGAGTGGCCGATCGCGACAGAGCATGGCACGCAGCGCGGAGGCGTCTCCGGCCCCTGCGCCTGGAGCTGACGGGTTCAGGAACTGTCGAGGCGCGTGCTCCTGCGCGTCGCCTGGCGACGCAGGGTGGGTCAGGGCATTAACCGCCTGCATTGCAGCATCCGTGTCAGCCAGGCAAATAAAACCTTCGGCTTCATACGCCGCGCGCTCATCGGGTTCGAGGCCACCGGGCGTCAGCACCAGAATCGGCTTACCTGCTGACTTGGCATTAGCAAGCGCTTCGATGTAAGGGCGGCGCTGGTAATCGTTCATGGAGTGCACAAGCGAGAGCAAAACCGTTACTCCGGGGTCAGCCGCGATCAGTGCAGGGACTTCGGAGAAGACCGATCGCATCGCGCCGAAGGCTCCGTAATCAGTGGGATTTCCCACTTTGGAAAACATGCGCCTGGCATCCAACTCGGCCTGAGTATGTGCGGCGTAGACTGCCATGGGCACACGATTGCGGCTTGCACTATCCAATAGCATTGCCGCACCTGCCCCTGAAACAGTTAATGCGCCCAGCCCGCCGCCGACACGACCGAACCGGGACAGTAGCGCGGCCGCGGTCATGAGCGATTCAATGGAATTGACTGTGCAGACGCCGGATTGCGCAAACAGCGCACGGTAGGCTGCGTCGGGCGAGGCAAGGCGACTGCAGTGCGCCTCGGCCGCTTCAGCACCGCTCTGCGAACTCCCGATCTTCAAGACCACGACCGACTTTCCCAGCCCGTGCGCCTGCTGAACGAGACGCCGGAATCGACTGCCATCAGATAGCGCGTCAAGCAGTATCGCTACAACCTGGGTATCCGGATCGTTGACGGCATGCTCAAGGTAATCGAGCAGGTTCAGATCGGCTTCATTACCGGCAGATACAAAAAACGACAGACCACCACCGTGACGCCGCAGGATCGTCGTCATGGTGTCAAACAGCGCACCGCTGTGCGACAGAAGAGCGACATGACCGACTGGCATCCGCCGGGAGTGTCCGGTATTGAATCCGAGTGCGAGCGGGTGGCGAGTCTGGTAGATGCCGTTACAGTTGGGCCCTACGATCCGCATGCCGCTCTCTTGGGCAATGTGCGCGAGTTCTCGTTGGAGCGCAGCGCCTTCGTCGCCGCTTTCTGCAAACCCCGCAGACCCGATCACTAAGAACCTGACTCCAGCGGCTGCACACTCCCGAGCCGCTGAGATCGTGGCCCCTGCAGGAATCGCCATGAACGCAACGTCAATTGGTTCGTCAGCTTCGGCGAGGGTTCGGATGCATTGGTACCCTTCCGCGTGCTCAAGAGTGGTGTTGAGCGGAAAGACCGTTCCGGTAAATCCGCCGTTTTTCAAGTTGCGAAGGGTGATTCTGCTGAGCTTGCCCGGATCGGAGGAGACATTGAAAATTGCCACCGACTTTGGAGCAAAAAGTCGGGACAGATCGGGCTGAGCGCGGTCATCCATGTGCAGGCCTCTGGAATTGTCGGTGTCGATAGTCAGCGTCCCTTCCACTGGGGCTCGCGCTTCTCGACATAGGCACGGATGCCCTCGATGCGATCCTCTGCCAGGTAAGGGTTTTGCCCCTCGTTCAATCGCATTGCCGTAGCGAGTGGCAGACCCGACGATTTCACGGCGGTTTCCTTCATGCGCCGAACGGTCACGGGCGCGTTTTTAGCGATGGCATGTGCCATTTCAAGCGCGGCCCCGAGCGCTTCGCCTTTGGGGACTACGCGGTTGATAAAGCCCCAGCGATACGCTTCCTGAATCGGGTAAAGATCGCCGCGAAACAGAATCTCCATGGCAATTGCGCGAGGGATGACGCGCGGAAGCATGATCGTTGAAAAATGCGCCCCCATGGCACGCTTCGCTTCGGGTAGCCCCAGCGTGACATGTTCCGCCCCGATACGGATGTCGCAGGCCACGGCAATCTCGAAGCCACCGGCAACGGCGGCGCCGTTCAGCGCTACGATCGTCGGCTTGCAGCACTCCTGAATCACCTCAAGAAAGAATCGGTTCACTTCATTCATGAAGTAGCGGTTGGCCTGACCGGCCGCGTCCGACTCGCGCCGCTGCTTGAGGTCCAAGCCGGCACAAAACGCGCGGTCGCCCTGAGCGGTAAGTACCACGGCCCGAACTTCCGGATCGATGCTGGCTTCGTTGTACTGATGCGATAACTCGACCATCAGGGAGGGCGTGAGCGAGTTCATCCGATGCTCGCGATTGATCGTCAGTACCAGTACGTGCCCCGAGCGCTCGACAAGAAGCTCTGGGCCAACCTGAAGGTCAGCAGGTGCCGCAGATGGTGGAGCCGCGGTGCTGTTGCTTTTCTTCGCCATGGTGTTTCCCCCTTTCACGATGTCTTGAGGCCGCAGGCCTCGAAAGCTTGCCGCGTTGCGGCCTTTTCCTGCTCGGTAAGGTTGAGGAGCGGTCGGCGGACGGGCCCACCCACCTGGCCAAGCAGCTCCTGCCAATATTTCTGGTGGGCGGCCGCTTTGCCGTGGGGCCGGGACTGCTTCAAAGCGTTTCGTACCGGTCCAAGGCTCGCGTGGATCGCGCGTGCAGCCTGCGCGTCGCCGTTAAATGCAAGCTCGGTGTAGTCATGCATGCGGCGGTCGTGCGCAGTCTGCATAAGATAGGGCGGCGTTGAGCACAGATAGACCTGCCATTTCAGTTCAAGGATGTTGGATAGCCACTCCTCTTCGTTTGAGGTGCTCACGATGAGACGCTTGCCGGCCATGTGCGTCAGGCGCACGTAGGTGTCGCGCGGTACGCTGTACTTGATCGCGACCACGTTATCGATCTCGGCGATTCGAACGCAGGTTTCGGGCTCAAGTGTGTAGCCACAGTCGGGCGGCTGATTCCAAAGCGTTACGCCAATGTCAACTTGCTCGGCAATGTGTCGGTAATACTCGTAGAGCGTGTCATCGCTATGTGCGCCAAAGTAAAGGAGCGGCGTATGAACGACGATGTAGTCGGCACCGATCGACTGAGCATGGCGCGCGAGATCGATCACGGTGTCGAGGCTTTGGTCTGAGCACGACACCATCACGCCTCGGTCTGAGCCGGCCTCTTCAACGGCGATTTCGGCTGCGAGCTTTCGCTCGGCCACGCTCATGGAGGCGAATTCACCTTGCTTGCCGTTAACAAACAGCCCCCTGATACCGAGATCTCGATACCAATGGCGCAGATTGCGCCTCCAGCCCGCTTCGTCGACTCGCAATTGCGCATCGAACGGCGTGAGGGTGGCAGCCCAGATGCCGCGGAGATGCTCTTGGGCATACGCTTTTGCATCGGCTTTTCGATATTTCACTCAGTGCCCCTTGCAATGAAACGGTGGCAGTTTACCGGTTGCGACTCGCTCAGGCCGCCGG
>CAIVYV010000218.1 GCA_903910215.1 uncultured Pseudomonadota bacterium | reverse complement strand
TGGCCGGGCTTCGGCGACAACCTGCGCGTGCTCGCCTGGATTCTCGATCGCTGCACCGGCAAGGCCGAAGCGCGCGAGACGCCCATCGGCCACCTGCCGCGGGCGACGGATCTGAACCTCACGGGTCTCGAAATTGCCGAGGCCGCGCTCGATGAGCTGCTCTCGGTCAATGCCGAGGAGTGGCGCGCGGAAGCCGCGGACATGGAGAAGTATCTCGATGAGTTCGCTGCGCGCACTCCGGCTGCGCTACGCGCCGAAGTGAAGGCGCTGCAACAGCGGCTCGGTTGAGGCCGTTCGTATGACGCTGCGCGCGCTGTGGGCGGTAGGGATCGCGTCACTCGCGCTCGGTGCGTTCGCACAAAACCCAGCGCCGCCGCCGGGTGCCGCGGGCGCGCCGGCCGAAGCCGCACCGCCGCCTCCACCACCGATCACGCTGCCGCGTGAGGTGCTGCAAAGCGCCATCGGCCTGCGCGAAGAGGCGTTGCGCTCCAATCTCGCTTATCAGCTGCTCGAATCTTTGACGACCGAAGTAGGCCCCCGCCTTGCGGGCACGCCGGGCGATCTCGCTGCGGTCGCGTGGTCGCGCCGCAAATTCACCGAGCTCGAATTCAGTAACATCCGCACGCCCGAAGTGATCGTGCCGCAGTGGGTGCGCGGCGAGGCGAACTTCGACGTGCTCGCGCCCTTCCCGCAAAACATGGTCACACTCGCCCTCGGTGGCAGCATCGGCACACCGGATGCGGGCATCGTTGCGCCCATCGTCATGGTGCGCGATGTCCCTGCACTGCAAGCACTCCCAGAAGGCGCAGTGCGCGGCAAGATCGTGTTTTTCAATGGCCGCATGCAGCGTACACGCGATGGCAGTGGTTACGGCAAGGCCGTGCGCTCGCGCGCCGAGGGCCCCTCGATCGCGGCTTCGCTCGGCGCCATGGGTGTGGTCATTCGCTCGATCGGCACGAGCAATAACCGCATCGCCCACACCGGCACGCTGTCCTACAACATCAGCGCGCCGCGCATTCCGGCGGTGGCAATCTCCAATCCGGATGCCGACAACCTCGAGCGCCAAGTCGCGCAGCTCAAAAATGGCGCGGCGCGCGAAGTCAGTGTCCGATTGCGCGCGACCGCACGCGATCTGCCGCAGGTACGCTCAGCCAATGTCATCGCCGAGATCCCGGGTACTGATCTTGCGCAAGAAATCGTGCTGATCGGTGCCCACCTCGATTCCTGGGATCCGTCGGTCGGGGCCCAGGACGATGGCGCAGGCGTCGCCATCGCCATGGCAGCCGCCAAGCTCGTCGCCAACATGAACCCGAAGCCGCGCCGCACCATTCGCGTCGTGCTGTTTGCGAACGAGGAGTTCGGTCTGAGCGGCGCCAACAGCTATCCGGCTGACGAAGGCGATGCTTCCGTCGATCGGCACGCCTTCGCACTCGAAGCCGATCTCGGTGATGGACCGGTTTGGAAACTCTCGGGCCGTGTGCCGGAACGCTATTGGCCGGTGGTCGACAACGCCCAGAAGCTCGTGAAGTCTCTCGGTGTCGAGCTTGGCGATAACGAAGCGAGCGGTGGTGCGGATCTTGGGCCCTTGCGCCGTCGCGGCGTGCCCGTGCTCGCCC
>CAIVYV010000217.1 GCA_903910215.1 uncultured Pseudomonadota bacterium | reverse complement strand
CAGCCCGCAAGAACATGGTCAACGTCGCGCTCAAGAACGAGACGTTGCACTACTCGATCAAGGGTCGTCACGGCGCGACGCGCGTTCTGATGCAGCCGGCCTCCGATGGTACCGGCGTCATCGCGGGCGGCGGTATGCGTGCGGTGCTCGAATGCGCTGGCGTGCGAAACGTGCTCGCCAAGAGCTACGGCTCGCGTAATGCGATCAACGTCGTGCGTGCGACGGTGAAGGCTCTGGCTTCGGTGCGCTCCCCCGAGGAGATTGCGGCGAAGCGTGGCAAGTCTCTGGAAGAACTGACGGGTTAATACCATGGCTTCCAAACAGCAATTGAAAGTCACGCTCAAGAAGAGCGTTCACGGTCAGCTCGAGAGCATTGCCCATTCGGTGCGTGGTCTCGGTCTGCGCAAGCGACACCAGACGGTTACCGTCGCGGATACGCCGGAAAATCGCGGCATGATTCGCGCGGCGCGGCATCTGCTCGCGGTCGTCGAAGGCTAATCAGGAGTTACGACGATGCGTATCAACACCATCAAGCCGGCACCGGGTTCCAAGCGTCCGCGTCTGCGCGTCGGTCGGGGTGCCTCGGCTGGCCAGGGGAAGACCTGCGGTCGTGGCGTCAAGGGACAGCGCGCTCGCAAGGGTGGCTATCACAAGGTCGGTTTCGAAGGCGGCCAGATGCCGTTGCAGCGCCGTATGCCGAAGGTCGGCTTCCGCTCTGCTATCAAGGCAACCCGCGCGGAAGTTCGTTTGGACGAACTCGCGAAGGTTGAGGCTGCCGTGATCGATTTGGCTGCTTTGAAGGCTGCCAACGTCGTTCCGATGCACACCGAGGTTGCCAAGGTCGTGCTGTCGGGCGAGATCAAGAAGGCGGTGACGCTCAAGGGCGTCGGTGTCACGAAGGGTGCGAAGGCGGCGATCGAAGCGGCAGGCGGCCGCATCGAAGCCTAAGGCAATACGGACTAGGTAACGGGTACACAACGAAGTGGCAACGGGAGTAGGAAATCCGGCAGCAGCCATCGCCGACGCGACGCGTTTCGGCGAGGTGCGCGCGCGCCTGTTTTTCCTGATCGGTGCCCTGATCGTGTATCGCATTGGTTCGTTTATTCCGGTACCGGGTATCAACCCGGCGGAAGTCGCGCGGTTCTTCCAGGAGAACGCGGGCACGATCTTGGGCATGGCCAACATGTTCTCGGGTGGTGCGCTCGAGCGTCTGTCGATCTTCGCGATGGGCGTGATGCCCTACATCTCCGCGTCGATCATCGTGCAGATGGCTTCGCAGGTGTATCCGCCTTGGGAAGCCATGAAGAAGGAAGGCGAGGCGGGTCGGCGCAAGCTCACCCAAATCACGCGTTACTTCACTCTCGTGCTCGCGGTGTTCCAGTCGCTTGGTGCGGCGGTCGCACTGCAGAACGGCGGCATGGTGCTGACCTCCGGCTGGTCGTTCCTGTTCATCGCGACGGTCACCATGACCACCGGCACGATGTTCCTGTTGTGGCTAGGCGAACAGGTCACCGAGCGTGGCATCGGCAACGGTATTTCCATGATCATTCTGGCGAGCATCGTCTCGGGTGTCCCGAGTGCGCTCGGCCGAACGGTCGAATCGGTCAACACTGGTGAAATGTCGGGTGTGTTCGCACTCCTTCTGATCGTGGTGGTGCTCGGGGTCACGGCTTTCTGCGTGTACTGCGAGCGCGCTCAGCGTCGAATCGCCGTGCACTACGCCAAGCGTCAGGTGGGCCGTCGCGTCATGGCCGGTCAGACGAGTCATTTGCCGTTCAAGCTCAATATGGCGGGTGTCATTCCGCCGATTTTTGCTTCGAGTTTGCTGCTTTTCCCGGCGACCATCGCCAGCTTCTTCGGTACCGGTGAAGGTGCCGCGGCCGATGCGCTGCAAACGATGGCGGCCTCGCTCGCCTACGGCCAACCGCTGCACCTCGTGCTGTACGCCGTTTTGATGATCTTCTTCTGCTTCTTCTACACCGCGCTCGTGTTCAATGCGCGCGAGACCTCTGAGAACCTGAAGAAGTCCGGCGCCTTTATTCCTGGTATCCGTCCGGGTCAGCAGACCGGCGAGTACATCGACAAAGTGCTCACCCGTCTGACCTTGTGGGGTGCGCTTTACCTGACCGCAGTGTGCATCGTTCCCGAAGTGTTGTTCGCCGAAGGCGGCGTACCGTTCGTGTTTGGTGGCACCTCATTGTTGATCGTCGTGGTCGTTGCCATGGATTTCATGGCGCAACTGCAGGCGCATTTGATGTCCCATCAGTATCCCGGTCTGTTGAAGCAGGCCAATCTGATGGGCTATGGACGCGGCGGCGCGCCGCAGTGATCAAAGGGTACTTGAAATGAAAGTTCGTCCATCCGTCAAAAAAATTTGCAAGGACTGCAAGATCGTGCGGCGCCGCGGTGTCGTCTACGTGATTTGCAAAGATCCGCGGCACAAGCAGCGGCAGGGTTGAGAGTCAGAGGCTTTTAAGTAGAATGCCGCGCTTTTCCGCGGCTTCGGGGCAGAAAACATGGCACGTATCGCCGGCATCAACATCCCGAT
>CAIVYV010000216.1 GCA_903910215.1 uncultured Pseudomonadota bacterium | reverse complement strand
CTTGGGCGCGGTGTGCGGCGTCGGCTCTAAGGAGCAGCAACGTCACGGCATCGAGGATTCCGCTGCTGCGTTCGTCGCCGACGTCATGGAGAAAACCGAGCAGCGTGCCGATCCCCGACTCGCCCGCTTGATCGGAGAGCGTAGCGGTGGCGTACTCGATTGGCTCAACGAGACGCACCAAGTGCCGCTCTTGCTCGACGCCAAATGGACCGGCCTCGGGCACTCGGCGCGACGTCTGCATATCCCACCCGGGCGCAATGGTGAGGAACTGCTCGCACTGCTGCTCAACGCCTGTGCACGCGCAGGCGCAGAAGTGGTCACCGAAGCGACGGTCACCGCGCTGTATGCCGACGAAAACAATCGAGTCGTCGGCCTGAAGGTCGAGCGCCCTGGCGGTGTGATCGAGAATATCGGTTGCGGCGCCGTCGTGCTGGCCACCTGCGGCTTTGGCGGTAACGAGTCGATGATCGCAGAGCACATTCCCGAAATGCGCCATGCACGCTACTTCGGCCACGAAGGTAATCGCGGCGATGGCATTCTTTGGGGTCTCGCACTCGGCGCAGCGGCAGCGGACATGACGGCTTATCAAGGCCTCGGTACGCTCGCTGATCCACAGCAGATCGTCGTGCCGCATCCGCTCATGATCGAAGGCGGCTTCCTCGTCAACATCGAGGGCAAACGATTCACCCATGAGCTTGCGAATATTTCGGGTATGTGTGTGCCGGTGCTCGAGCAGCCCGAGGGTCGTGCCTGGGTCATCTTCGACGAACAACGACACCGCGCCTGCCTCGAGCACTCGGTCGAGCAGCGCCAACTTGCCGAGGTGGGTGCCATCAAGCGCGCCGACGACTGGGCGACACTCGAACAACTCTGTAACTTGCCCGCAGGCTCGCTCGCTGCCGAAAATGCCGCGATCGATGCTGCACGTGCGGCCGATCAAGCGGATCACCTCGGTCGATCGTTCAAAGATCTCGCACCACTAAAACCGCCCTTTTGCGCCGTACGCGTCACGGGTGCTCTGTTTCATACTCAAGGCGGACTCTGCATCAACGAACAGGCGCAAGTCGTTCGTGCGGACGACTCACCGCTGCCGAATCTCTACGCCGGTGGCGGTGCTGCGCGCAGTATTTCAGGGCCCGCCGTCACGGGGTATTTGCCGGCCGTGGGCCTCAGCATGGCGATCACGCTCGGCGCCATCGCCGGCCACTCCGCCGCCGCACACCGAGTCAGCGCGTAGCGGCCTTCAAGGCCAACACAATCTGACGCCGATCTTCGGGGTCGGTGATGGCCTTGTAGCGCATGCGATGGCGGCCACCTAGAAACCGCTCTGGATCGGCAATCAGCTGTTCGATCGTCTGCTCGTCCCAGATGAGACCGTCACGCCCGGCCGACACAAAGGCTTCGCTGTAGTAAAAACCTGCCGCACTCGCGGCGCGCCTGCCAAATACCCGGTGCAGATTGGGGCCAACCGCATGCGGACCATCAGCTTCAAAGCTGTGGCAGAAGCGACACCACATGAAGTCCTGTTGCGCCTGACCGGTGAGCGCCACCGGATCAATCGCATCTACATACGGATCGACTGCAGGCGGCGGGCCCGACTCGACCAGCTGGGCCGAGGTCGTAAATGGCACCACACCGAAGATGCGATACGGCGCGTAAGCCGCGAGCGCCAACATCGCAACGATGACCAACGCATGCGCGCCCTGCGTCGGCAAGCTGATCGACGTTGCACGGGAGATCGCCAGACGTGGACCACTCTCGGACGACCACGGCATCCCGGGCAACATTCGCCACGGCGCCACGCGATACCGTAACGATTGCCAGAGACCGGTCAGCACCGCAACGCCAAATGCGACGATCACGAGAAAGCCGGTGGCGCTATGCAGATAACCGAAGGTGACCGAGAGTCGATAACTCGCCGGTACGATCGCAGGCAACGTCACCCAACCGAACCAACTGACCGCATGGCCCTCGCTCCAAGCGAACAGCGGTCCGGTCACGACGAAGGCAGAGAGGGTCCACCACAGCAGCGTCGCGATGCGACGGGCGAAGACATCAGTCGCGCCTGGCATGCGACTCGAAAGCGGCTCTGCCGGCACGCGTGCAACAAACCAAGATCGAATCGACAGCAGGACGAGCAACGTCAACCCGTTCGAGATATGCAGGT
>CAIVYV010000215.1 GCA_903910215.1 uncultured Pseudomonadota bacterium | reverse complement strand
ATGCCGAGCCGCTCGCGATTTATGGCGCCGGAGATTCGGGTCGGCAGATCTCCTCAGCTTTGATGACGAGCCCGGAATACCGGCCTGTCGCTTTCATCGACGACAATATTGGCTTGCAGGGCGCCGTGATCAACGGTCTCAAGGTCTATGCGCCCAGCCAGTTGCCGGAGCTCATCCGTCGCTATCCTGATCTCGGTTTGTAGCTGGCATTGCCCTCAGTCGCTCGTCGGCGGCGGCAAGAGATTTTGCACGCGCTCGCCCCGTACGGCCTGCACGTGCGCTCCCTGCCAGACATGGGCGACATCCTCACCGGCACCGCTCAGGCGGGTGAAATCCGCGAACTCGATGTCAACGATTTGTTAGGTCGAGAAGCGGTGAGCCCCAATGAGGGCTTGTTTTCGGCCTGCATCAAGCGCAAGTCGGTGCTGGTCACCGGAGCCGGTGGCTCCATTGGCTCCGAGCTTTGCCGGCAGATCTTGCGATCATCGCCCTCGCGGCTTGTGATCTTTGAGCTCTCCGAGATTGCGCTCTACCAGATCGAGCGCGAGCTGCGCGCGATCGTGGAAGAAGACGGTCTTGCCACCGAACTCATCGCCATCTTAGGGAATGCGCAGCACCGCGATCGCATGCGCGGTGTGATGCGTGCCTATGGTATCGAAACCGTGTATCACGCGGCCGCCTACAAGCACGTACCCATCGTCGAGGAGAACGTGGTCGAGGGCATGCACAACAACGTGCTCTCCACTTGGGTGACGGCGGAGTCTGCGATGGAGGCGGGTGTCGAGGTATTCGTCCTCGTCTCCACCGACAAGGCTGTTAACCCGACCAACGCGATGGGTGCGACCAAGCGAGCGGCCGAAATGGTGCTGCAGGGTTTGCAGCAACGCAGCGCTGCAACGCGTTTTGCGATGGTGCGCTTTGGCAACGTTCTCGCTTCGTCGGGGTCGGTGGTGCCGCTTTTTCAGCAGCAGATCCGCGGTGGCGGTCCGGTGACAGTCACGCACCCGGATGTGATCCGGTATTTCATGACGATTCCTGAGGCGGCGCAGCTTGTTATTCAGGCCGGCGCCATGGCCCGGGGTGGCGATGTGTTCGTACTCGATATGGGCCAGCCGGTGCGCATCGTTGATCTCGCCCGCCGCATGATCAACCTCGCTGGTCGCTCGGTGCGCGATGCCGCGAATCCTGCTGGGGATATCGAGATTAGGTTTACGGGCCTGCGCCCGGCGGAGAAGCTCTACGAGGAGCTGCTGATCGGTAACAACGTGTCGGGCACAGAACACCCGATGATCATGCGGGCGGTGGAACACTCGCTCCCTTGGGCGCAGCTCGAGCCCATGTTGCGACAGATGCTCGATCTTTCTCGGGACGGTGATGCTCCGGCTGCCCTCAAGGTGCTGCGCCAAGTGGTGCAGGAATACATGCCCGCCAACCGGGTTCATGATCTCGTCTGGAACGCGGAGCGCAACCACAAGACGCCGAGCCCTCTGCTTGATGGCGACAGCTCCAACGTGGCAGCCTTGCCTGTGAAGCGCGTCAAACTCGTCGGCGAGGGCGATTCGCTGTAACCTTCTTCTGGCGCCGGACGACCCGGCGCCGAAAGGCTGTTCTCGATGATCTCCGGGTTTCTCGACCGACGCGTGTCGGTTGCGCCGATGATGGATTGGACCGATCGGCATTGCCGCTATTTCTTGCGCGGGTTCGCCCCGGACCTGCTGCTCTACACGGAGATGGTCACGGCCTCCGCCATCCTGCGTGGCGATACCGAAAAACTCCTCGAGTATTCTCGCGAAGAGCACCCTGTCGCGCTGCAGTTGGGTGGCTGCGAGCCCGACTATCTCGCCGCCGCCGCCCGCGAGGGTGGGCAGTGGGGGTATGACGAGATCAACCTCAACTGTGGGTGTCCGTCCGACAAAGTGCAGAAAGGCGCGTTCGGCGCTTGCCTCATGAACGAGCCTGAGCTCGTGGCGGACTGCGTAGCGGCGATGCGCGAGGTGGT
>CAIVYV010000214.1 GCA_903910215.1 uncultured Pseudomonadota bacterium | reverse complement strand
GAGCGCAAATCTAAGGGCGCGCTCACCATCAGCATTAAGTCGACCAGCACCTGCCGCAGACAAGAACGGTCCACTCGCTTCGCTGGCTTCGCGAACCGGAGTCTCCGGCTCAACTTCCGGTCCATAAATGCCTTCTAGCAGCCAGGTGCGTGAGAGACCGCGCAGCGCTGGAACACCGACGATCGGCTTGTCTGCCGATTGCCTCTCCGCAAGTTGCAGTGCGCGCGCATGTATACCTCGCGCCGTCGTGTAGCGTCCGATGGACTCGAACCAGCGTGCATATCGATCCAGCGGCTCAAGTAGTCGTAGATCGTTTTTGCCGAAGGTCGTCTCGGCGATCCGGAAGGCGTATTGATGCTCACGCTCAGCGTCGCTGAGTTGGCCCGTTGCCACGTAGGCTTCGATCAGCGCATCGACGATGTCGATCTGGGCCGGATTGAAAAGGCCGTCGACATTTCGCGACAGATCGACCGCTCGTTTTAGGGGTATGACGGCTTCACCTGCCATGCCTTTGGCGAGCAGGGACTCGCCGAGTCCGTGCAAAGGGCGGATCAGCAGGCTGTCTGCCCCGGCGCGTTCTCCATCGATCAGTTGGATGGCGCGGTTGTAATGTTCGATCGCGACATCGAAGTTGCTGCGTCGTAAAGCGACGGTACCGAGATTCGTCAGCGGATTCACGAGTTCGCGCGCGCTATCTTTACCACTCGATTCGATCAACCTGACCAGTGCTGCTGCGCGCTCCTCTGCGCTCGCCCAGTCGCCGGCCTCGAAGGCGCTCTTGAAGCGAAGGAAAAGTTCGCCTTGTTCCGACGCGGATGACGCCGATGTTGGTTGACCAAAAGCGAGTAGGCAGCCGAGCGCGACGACAAGTCCGAATCTGAGTCGTCGCGTCACCTGTTGAGTCAGGGTTTCTCGAAGAGGTAGTGTGAAACGATCCATTCGCGGCCCCCTCGGTAGCCGAACAATTCGGCACACGACATGAAGAACACACGCCAGTAGACCCACCATCGCAACGCCTGTTCCGATCCGTAGGCTTGCGCCATCACCGGCATCAGGGAATCACGGTGAGCGTCCATATTCGCGAGCCATGCTTCGGAGGTCAACTGGTAGTGGCGACCATCCACTTGCCAGTGATCGACCAAGCGCAGGTCGCGCTGAAAGTAATGCAGCAAATCGTCACTCGGCATGATGCCGCCCGTGAAGAAATAGCGCGCCATCCAATCTGACTCATCACGAATATCAAACGTATAGGCGTAGCGATGGTGCGTGAAAATATGGACGAAGAGCGTCGCTCGCGGATTCATCCATGACGCGATGCGCGCCAATAAGGTCTGGTAGTTCCGCATATGTTCGAACATTTCGACGGAAACAACACGGTCGAACTTTTCTGAGGCGGGAAAGTCCAGCGCGTTGACGTCACAAGTGATGACTTCGAGATTAGTCAGGCCGCGTGCTGCAGCTTGTCCGTCGATATGAGCTTTCTGTGTTTTCGAATTCGAGACGACGGTAATGCGCGAATTCGGGTAATGCGCAGCCATCCACAGCGAGAGGGAGCCCCAGCCGCAGCCCAACTCCAGAATTCGTTCGCCATCTTTAAGCGCGGCGCGCTCGCAGGTGAGAGCGAGCATTCGAGCCTCAGCCGCATCAAGATTTTGTGCAGCACGGCTGATTTCGAAATCGTCGAAATAGCAGCTCGAGTATTTCAGATGTTTACCAAGCGACTTGAGGTAGAAGTCGGTGGGAACCTCATAATGTTGGACGTTGGCTTCAGCAGTGTGAATGGCGATCGGGCTTTCTCGAAGCTTTAGAACCATGCCCATCAAATGACGTTGCTGTGACTCCGGATCACCTTTGTCCTCTTCTGTCAGGCGCTGCGCCAAGAGTTGTCTGATTTGACGACGGATTAACCAATCGGGAACCAGGTCACGCTCGAGTAGGCTCATCGACAGTGATTTTTCTTGGGTCGTCATGCTTTTTCAGAGCTCAAGGTTTTCGATAAACGCACAAAAATCGGAACGAGAATCTTGTATGAGACAAAAATCAACATGGGAACGATCAAAATCCACCCCAGCGCTGCATGGATAATGGCATCCCACAACGTCACGATCGCGTAGAGCACGCCTTGGGTCAATAGTTCCATTGCCGCCGAGATGGTCATCGGCTGCGGCGTTGAACCCAGCACTATTTCACCCAGTCTCATAAAGGGGATGATCAACGCCAACTGCAGTGGTGCGATGGCATAGCTGACCAGTTGAATTGCCGCCAGATTCAATCGCAACGTGAGTGCCAACACGGTCAATGCCGGTGTCGACACGCCGAGCACCGGGAACAAGCCGACGCCGATTCCGAGAGCGACGCAGAGCGCGAGATCCTTGGGCGACAAACCTTGTCGCAACAAGTTCAGCAGGGGATCTATTAAGCGCTTCTTGAGCCAGTCCATGCGTTGTCAGCCACCGAAGAGTTTGGTGAGCTCCGACTTGGCCGCTTCCAAGGCGGCGACATCGGATTTGATCCAGGCTTTTGGCTTGGGCTTGAAGTGGTCACAGAAGTTGGCGTGTTCCTTGTCGCGCACTTCGTCCGCTGTGGGTTCGCGACAGTGCTTCGCACGAGTCGTGTCGTACTCCACGCAAAGTTTGCACGCGTGCAACTCGGCGCGGCAGGATGGGCACACCTCCAATCGACGCAGCGGCAGACTCAGGCTCTCTAGCGAGACACCGCACTTCCAGCACTGAATTTCATGCGCCATCTTGAGAGACCTGCCAACGATCCTGAAGGAAATCCTTGAGGGCGATGCCAGTGTGCGAGCGACCGGGGCGTTTCGCAAGCGCTTGCGGTGGCCCAGCGGCGACGACTCGGCCTCCCTGAATCCCTGCCTCAGGTCCCATGTCGATGACCCAGTCCGCCTCGGAGATCACATCCAGATTATGCTCGACCAGGACGACCGTATTACCGGCCGCAACGAGTCGGTGCAGAACACGAATCAACTTTTCCACATCAGCCATGTGCAGACCGACCGTGGGTTCGTCGAGAACGTAGAGCGTATGCTTGGCCTTGCTTCGCAGCGGCTTTCGCAGATCGGTGCGTACTTTAGCCAGTTCCGTTACCAACTTGATGCGCTGAGCCTCTCCGCCGGATAGCGTTGGGCTATGTTGGCCTAGCGTGAGGTAGCCGAGCCCTACGTCACACAGTAACTGGAGAACATGCTTGATGGTCGCGTGCGAAGCAAAGAACTCGAGCGCATCCTCGATGCTCATGTCGAGCACATCGCCGATGCTGCGGCCACGCCAAAGTACCGATAGCGTCTCGGGATCAAAGCGTTTTCCGTGGCAGGAGTCGCAACTCACTTTCACATCAGGCAGAAAACTCATCTCGATGGTTCGAATCCCCTGGCCTTCGCAGCTCTCGCAGCGCCCACCAGAGGTATTGAACGAAAATCTTCCGGCAGCGAATCCTCGTAGGGTTGCTTCTGACGTGCCCGAGTAAATTCGACGAATATCGTCCCAGATCCCGACATAGGTGGCTGGGCAGGAGCGCGGCGTTTTTCCAATAGGCGTCTGGTCTACTTCGAGGACTCGATCAATTCGTTCAATGTGATCGATGCGGCGGCATCCAATCGGCGATCCACCGCCTACTAATGCGTGAGCGCTATCGAAGAGAACATTTCGTGCCAAGGTGGATTTTCCGGATCCTGAGACGCCCGTGATGACGACGAGACGTTCGAGGGGAATTGGGATTTCCTTCTCTGCCAGGTTATGCAGCTTCGCATCGATGATCTTCAGGGCTGGATCATCTTTGCCCACCGGGCGCTGCGGAGATCGAGGATGACGAAGTGGTTCACGCAGATACAAGCCGGTTACTGAGTTGGGATTCTTCAACAGATCCGCCATGCGGCCTGCGCCGACAACGGTACCGCCACGCACTCCGGCTCCCGGCCCAAGATCGATCACATGATCTGCTCGACGGATCGTATCTTCGTCATGTTCAACGACGACCAACGTATTTTGATGTGTTGCAAGGTCGCCGAGTGCGTCGAGCAATATGCGGTTGTCTCGGGGGTGCAGTCCGATGGTCGGCTCATCCAAGACGTAGCAGACGCCGCGCAGGTTGGAGCCGAGTTGCGCAGCCAGACGGATTCGTTGCGCTTCGCCGCCCGATAGAGTCGGTGCAGCGCGATCAAGGCTCAGATAGCCGAGTCCGACGCGCTGTAAGAATTGCAATCGCCCACGGATCTCCGCCAGCAGATCACGCGCGATCGCCTGTTCCCGTTTTTCGAGCTTCAAGCTCTTGAGGGACTTACCGATTTGATCTACCGGCTGACACGTGAATTCGCTGATAGATTGATTTCTGAAGCGTACTGCTCTGGCGACACGATTGAGTCGTGCACCATCGCAGTCGCCACAAACGGGTGAATCTGAAGCATGCGCCTCTCGCCAAGCTGCTTCTTCGCCGGTTTGCTCCTCGTCGAATTCATCGATGCTCGCGCCTGTGCCAAAGCACGTCGAGCACCAGCCTTGTTTCGAATTGAAAGAGAAAAGGCGGGGGTCGAGCTCTGCAAAGCTGATTCCGCACGAGGGGCATGCGCGTTTGGTCGAAAAGACCTCGGCTTTACGTGCGCCGGCAGGCAATACCTGTACGACGCCCTTGCCGTGCGTCAATGCTTCGGCCAACTTGCTTCGAAGATCCTGCTCGCCTCGCGCGGAAATCCCCAGTCGTGCGACCGGTAGCTCGATATCGTGTTCCTTGAACCGATCAAGACGCGGCCAAGGTTTCACTGCGATTCGCTGGCCATCGACGCGAAGCTCCTTGTAGCCCTTACTGCCAGCCCACTTCGCTAAATCCGTATAAAGCCCCTTTCTCGCCACCACGAGCGGAGCAAGCAGGTCGATCGTTTGGCCCTTGAAATCGCGGATGATCCGCGCCGTGATGGCGTCGATCGATTGCGGCTCGATCGGTACTCGGCAGTCCGGGCAGTGCTGTGTGCCAAGCTTCACGTACAGCAGTCGCAGGAAGTGATAAATCTCGGTCAAGGTAGCGACTGTGCTCTTGCGTCCGCCGCGACTTGTGCGTTGTTCGATGGCAACGGTGGGCGGTATACCTCTGATCGAGTCCACCTCTGGCCGTGAGGCGGGCTGCACGAATTGTCGTGCATACGCGTTCAGCGACTCTAAATAGCGGCGCTGCCCCTCATTGAAGATGATGTCGAAAGCCAAGGTGGACTTTCCAGAGCCGGAGACGCCGGTGATCACGGTGAAGGCGTTACGTGGAATATCGACGTCTACATGACGAAGATTATGTTCTCGAGCATTGCGAACCACGATGGCATTGCTGCTGTCGCGTTTCAGCTCGGCTACCGTCGAGCGAGCCGGCTCGTGAATACCATCTAGTCGATAGTTTTTGAGCGCAATACCCGTATGTGAATTTGATAGCGCTGCAATTTCGAGGGGTGTACCAGTCGCGACGATCTCGCCGCCACGATCACCGCCTTCCGGGCCAAGATCGACGATCCAGTCGGCTGCTCGGATGACATCAAGATTGTGCTCGATGACGATCAACGAATGCCCGGCATCGAGTAGTTTTCGGAAAGCGCGCAGCAGTTTGGCAATATCTTCGAAATGCAGTCCCGTAGTTGGCTCATCGAACAAGAACAACTTTCGTCCGTGCCCGTCTTCTGATTCGGCAAGATGCCCGGCCAGTTTCAATCGTTGAGCCTCGCCGCCCGAGAGTGTTGGAACCGGCTGACCCAAGCGTAGGTAATCAAGGCCAACGTCGATGAGCGGTGCGAGGCGACGAGCAAGTTCGGGAACGTCGGCGAAGAAGTCGATAGCTTCTGGTACCGTCATGGCTAACACTTCAGCGATACTGGCTTCTCGTTTGCCCGGGCCCAGATGCCGAATCTCCAGTGTTTCCTGTCGGTAACGACTGCCGTTGCAGTCGCCACAACGCAGGTACACATCCGACAGGAATTGCATCTCGACGTGTTCGAAACCGCTACCGGAGCAACTGGGGCAGCGACCGTTACCCGAATTGAAGCTGAAGGTTCCTGCCGTGTAACCACGCTCCCGTGCTTCGGGCAGTCTGGCAAAGCGCTCGCGGATGACATCGAAGGCGCCCACGTAACTAGCCGGATTCGATCTGGCGGTTCGGCCGATCGGCGTCTGATCGACGAAGATGACATCCTGGAGGTGTTCGACGCCGCGCAGTTGTCGAAAAGAGCCTGCTGCCTCGGTGGGTTTACCGAAGTGCTTCAGCAGTGCGGGATACAGCACGTCTTGTATCAGCGTCGATTTGCCGGAACCTGAGACGCCCGTGACGCAGACGAGTTGGTTCAATGGAAAGCGGGCGTCAAGCTCGCGCAGATTGTGCTGCGTTGCACCGATGAGCTCCAATGCAGCACCGGTTTTGGCGGAGCGCCTAGCTTGGGGCAATTCGACTTTCTTGCGGCCAGTTAGATAAGCACCGGTCAGCGAGTTGGTGTTGGCGAGTACGGCGCTGGGCGTGCCCCAGGCAACAATATGACCGCCGTTTTCACCGGCACCGGGACCCAGATCAAGCAAACGATCGGCTTGTTGCATGATTTGAGGGTCATGCTCAACGACGAGTAGCGAGTTGCCGGCGTTACGCAAACGCTGCATGACGTCGATGACTCGCTGCATGTCGCGTGGATGCAAGCCGATCGATGGCTCATCCAGCACGAAGAGTGTGTTCACCAGTGATGTGCCAAGCGCTGTCGTCAAATTGATGCGTTGCACCTCGCCCCCAGAGAGGGTGCGTGACTGACGATCGAGTGTGAGGTAGCCAAGACCCACCTCAGAGAGATAGCGAAAACGCCCGCGGATTTCGCCGAGCAGCATTTCTGTTGCTTCATCGAGCGAGCCTGGAAGCACTAGGCGATCGAAAAACAACCGCGCGCGATCGATCGGCAGCAACATGATGTCGTGGAGACCAAGGCCTGGCAGTTGCTGCAGGGTTTCTTCACTCCAAGATGTCTCTTTTGGCTTGAATGGCAAAGCGCCCCGCAACGCTTCGCATGCCAGCTCTTGATTGCCGACGCGCCAAAGCAGGGATTGCGGAGCGAGTCTCGCACCCAAGCAACTGCCGCAGGGCGTGTAAGCCCGATACTTCGACAGTAAGACTCGGATATGCATCTTGTAGGCTTTAGTTTCGAGCCATGCAAAGAAGCGACGGACGCCGTACCAGACGTTTTTCTTCCATTCACCCTCACCCTCGATGACCCATTGCCGGTGGCTCTCCTCAAGATCGCGCCACGGCGTATCGAGCGGGATGCCTCGCTTGCGAGCCAGACGCTCCATGTCGTTCTGACATTCGCGGTAGGCCTCCGTTTGCCAGGGACGAATTGCGCCACCTCGCAAAGTCTTCGCGTGATCGGGAATCACGAGCCCGTAGTCGACGCCAATGATTCGACCAAATCCGCGACACGACTCGCACGCTCCCACCGGACTATTGAAAGAGAAAGCGCTCGGCGACGGATCTCGATAGTCGATGTCACAATGGGCGCAGTGCAGTGCGTTGGAGTAACGCCAGGTTTCCCGAACAGTGGGCGTCTCCGATGACTCAAGTACATGAATCGCGGTCTTTCCACGACCGAGTCGCAAAGCGGCTTCTAGTGATTCGGCTAGGCGCGCATCGTCAACTGCGGCGACACGAAGACGATCCTGTATGACCTCGACGATATCTTTTCGTCGAGCGTGTATTCGGGTGTAGCCTTGTTTTTCCAGCAAGGCGATGACTTCGGCATCTTTGAAGTTTTTCGGAACCTTGATTTCGAAGCAGATCAATACCCG
>CAIVYV010000213.1 GCA_903910215.1 uncultured Pseudomonadota bacterium | reverse complement strand
TCACGCTCCTTCGGCGTGTCGATGCGGATACGAACTTCGAAGATGATCGGCTTGCCGCCAGATTCTGGCGTCGCCGTCACCTTGACCGTGCGTGCCTCGGCATTCTTGAGATCGCCGAAATCGAACGTTTCGCGACCGGTGAGTCCGAGCGATTGCGCGTTCTGGCCGTTCATGAACTGGCAGGGGATGACGCCCATACCAATGAGATTCGAACGATGGATACGCTCGAAGCTTTCGGCGATGACGGCTTTAACACCGAGCAGCATCGTACCTTTGGCGGCCCAATCGCGCGAAGAGCCAGTGCCGTATTCCTTGCCTGCGAGCACCACGAGCGCAGCGCCCGCAGCCTGGTACTTCATCGACGCGTCGTAGATCGACATCGTCTCATTGGTGGGCAAGTGGATCGTGACGCCGCCCTCGGTACCCGGCGCCAATAAGTTGCGCAGCCGGATGTTGGCGAAGGTGCCACGCATCATGACTTCGTGGTTACCACGGCGCGCACCGTAGGAATTGAAGTCGGCCTTTTCGACGCCATGGGCTTCGAGATATTTGGCGGCCGGGCTGCCGCGCGCAATGTCACCGGCGGGCGAGATGTGATCGGTCGTGACCGAATCGCCGAGCAAGGCCAACGCGCGCGCACCCTGAATCGGCTGCACTGGTTTCGGCTGCATCTGCATTCCTTCGAAGTACGGCGGATTGCGCACGTAGGTCGATTTTGCATCCCAAGCATAGAGTTTGCCGGCCGGCACTTTGATGGCGCGCCAATTGGCGTCGCCCGCGAAAACATCGCCGTAGCTGCTGCGGAACATCTTCGAGTCGATCGAGGCGCGGACCGTTTCAGCAACTTCCTGCGGTGAAGGCCAAATATCTTTGAGGAAGACGGCCTTACCATCGCGCCCGGTGCCGAGCGGTTCGTTATTGAGGTCGATATCGGTCGTGCCCGCGAGTGCGTACGCAACGACCAGCGGTGGCGACGCAAGGAAGTTCATTTTGACTTCCGGATGCACACGGCCTTCGAAGTTGCGGTTACCCGAGAGGACTGACGTTGCGATGACGTCGCCTGCCTTTACCGCTGCGGAGATTTCGGGCTTGAGGGGGCCTGAGTTACCGATGCAGGTCATACAACCGTAACCCGTGACGTGGAATCCAACCTTGGCGTAGTCGTCGAGCAGCTTGGCCTTGGTGAGGTAGTCAGTGACTACCTTCGAACCGGGCGAGAGACTCGTCTTGACCCAAGGCTTGGCCTTCAAGCCTTTGGCGGCGGCATTGCGCGCAAGCAACGCGGCGCCGAGCATCACTGATGGGTTCGACGTATTGGTGCAGCTCGTGATGGCGGCGATGAGCACGGCGCCATCTTTGACCTCGAAGCTGTCTTTGCCCGCCACCTTGCCGACGCCCTTCGCCGACGGATTCTTCTTGGCGCGTTCCTCAGCCATCTGAGAGTGGGCTTTGCCGTAAACCTGCTTGAGCGAGCGCAGCGGCACGCGATCCTGCGGCCGCTTCGGGCCGGCGAGCGAGGGCTCGACCGTGCTCATGTCGAGCTCGAGCACGTCTGTGTAGTCGGCTTGCGGCGCGCCGTTGTAGCGCCACATACCTTGCGCCTTGGCGTAGGCCTCGACGAGCGCGATCTGTTGCTTGCTGCGGCCCGAGAGTTCGAGATAGCGCAGCGTCTCTTCATCGATCGGGAAGATGCCACAGGTGCTGCCGTATTCGGGCGCCATGTTGGCGATGGTGGCGCGATCGGCAAGCGGCAGGTTGGCAAGCCCGTCACCAAAGTATTCGACGAACTTCTCCACGACGCCTTTCTTGCGCAACATCTCGGTGACGGTGAGCACGAGATCGGTCGCCGTCGCACCGGGCTGCAACTGCCCCGTGAGCTTGAAGCCGACGACTTGCGGGATGAGCATGGTGACCGGCTGGCCGAGCATTGCCGCTTCCGCTTCGATGCCGCCCACGCCCCAGCCAAGCACGCCGAGACCATTGATCATGGTGGTATGCGAGTCGGTGCCGACGAGGGTGTCGGGGTAAGCCTGCAACTTCGAACCGTTGCGATTCTCGAAAACCACGCGGCCGAGGAACTCGAGGTTGACCTGGTGCACGATGCCCGTGTTCGGCGGAACCACCTTGAAATTGCGGAACGCCGTTTGACCCCAGCGCAGGAACGAGTAGCGCTCGCCATTGCGTTGGAACTCGATCTTGGTGTTCTTCGCGAGAGCATCGGCAGTGCCGTAGTGATCAACTTGCACCGAGTGATCGATGACGAGTTCAGCGGGTGCTAGCGGATTCACTTTCTGTGGATCGCCGCCGAGCTTGCGAATGGCTTCGCGCATCGCGGCGAGATCGACCACGCAGGGTACGCCCGTGAAGTCCTGCATGATCACGCGTGCTGGCGTGAAGGAGATCTCATGATCGGGGGTGGATTGCGCCTTCCAGTTGAGCAGCGCGTCGATGTCCTTGCGAGTGACGTTGATGCCGTCTTCGAACCGCAGCAGGTTCTCGAGCAGGATCTTGAGTGAGTAGGGCAGTCGTGCCACTTTCTTCTGCGGCAGCGCGGCGAGGCTCCACATCTCGTAGGAACGCGAGCCTACTTTCAGTGTTTTGCGCGCGCGGTAACTGTCGGCCATCGGAAACCCCCGGAAACAGGTGAACTGGGCAAAAAACGAAACGAAATTATAGCGATTCGATGACCGCGCCGCCCAGACAGCGCGTGCCCCGATAAAGAACGGCGAACTGGCCGGGGGTCACTGCCCGCTGCGGAGACTCGAAATGCAACTCCATGCCGCCGTCGGCTTGCGGCTCGACGCGGCAGGGTTGGTCGCTCTGACGGTAACGCAGCTTGACGGTCGCATTGAACGGCGTCTTGGGCGGGTCGGTCAGCCAGTGCATCGGTCCGGTCTTGACCCAGTGTGTCTGCATCAAGGGGTGGTCGTGACCCTGCACCACCACCAACGCGTTACGAGCGAGATCCTTGCGAGCGACGTACCAGGGCGCCTCCTCGTGGCCACGACGTCCACCGATTTCGAGACCGCCGCGCTGGCCGAGCGTGTAGAAGGCGAGGCCGCGATGTGTGCCGATACGCTCACCCTCGGCCGTTTCGATCGGACCCGGGTTTTCGACGACGTATTGCGCGAGGAACTCGCGAAAAGGTCGCTCGCCAATGAAGCAAATACCGGTGCTGTCCGGTTTGTCGTAGACCGGTAGGCCAGCCGCTCTGGCCTCTGCGCGAACCTCGGCCTTTCGAGTGTCGCCCAACGGAAACAGCGCCGCTTGCAGCTGTGCTACCTCCAAGGCGTGGAGGAAATACGACTGATCTTTGTCGAGATCGATCGCCTTGTGCAGTTCCACGCCTTGCGTGCCCTCGATACGGCGCGCGTAGTGTCCTGTGGCGAAGCGCTCAGCACCTAAGCGACGAACATGCTCGAGACAGACGCCGAATTTGATCTCACGGTTGCACAGGACATCAGGATTCGGTGTTCTGCCGGCGCGATACTCGGTGAGGAAATATTCGAAGACGCGCTGCCGGTATTGCTCCGCGAAGTCGACCCGATGCAGCGGTATGTCGAGTTCACGACAAACGGCCCTTGCGTCCTGATAGTCATCGGCGATGGTGCAGTAACTGTCGTCTTCGGCCCAGTTCGCCATGAACAGGCCCTGTAGCTCGTGTCCCTCGCGACGCAGTCGCAAAGCGGCGACGGCTGAGTCGACGCCGCCTGAGAGACCGACGACAACCTTCATCGAGTTCCGTTCAACTGCCGCACGTGAGCGAAACGGCTAGTCCCAGGTAGCTCGCCGGTGTCATCGCCGCGAGCCGTGACTTCGACGCTTCGTCGATCGGCAAGGTGGCGACAAAATCGCGATACGCGGCGCCGTCGATACGACGTCCGCGGGTGAAGTCCTTGAGGAGTTCGTAGCCGTTCGGCACGCCACGCGCGCGCAACACGGTTTGCACGGCTTCGCCCAGCACTTCCCACGCATCAGACAGATCGAGCGCCATGCGCGTTGGATCCGGTTCGATCTTACCGAGGCCTCGCTGCAGGGCGCGTAGCGCGACGAGTACGTGGCCGAGCGCCACGCCTACGTTGCGTAGGACTGTGGAGTCGGTCAAATCGCGCTGCCAGCGCGAGATTGGCAGTTTGTCGGCAAAGTGTCGCAGCAGGGCGTTGGCGATGCCGAGATTGCCTTCGGCATTTTCGAAGTCGATCGGATTGACCTTGTGCGGCATCGTTGACGAGCCCACTTCGCCCGCGACAGCGCGTTGTTTCAGATAGCCCAAGCTGATGTAGCCCCACACATCGCGAGAGAAATCGACCAGCACGACATCGAGCGCCGCGAGTGCATCGGCGTACTCGCCGATCCAGTCGTGCGGTTCGATTTGGGTGGTGAGCGGGTTGTGGGTGAGCCCCATCGATTCGACGAAGCGGCGTGAGAGCGCTGCCCAATCATCCTGCGGAGCGGCAGCAACATGCGCATTGAAGTTGCCGACAGCGCCATTCCACTTGCCGAGCACTGCGACGCTGCTCCAGCGATCGATCCCGCGGGCAAGGCGCGCCGCGACGTTAGTCCATTCTTTGCCTAGGGTGGTCGGGCTTGCTGTTTGACCGTGCGTGCGCGAGAGCATCGGTAGTTCGGCGTGCAGGGTCGCAAACTGCTGCAACTGCGTCTGTATGGAACGAAACTCGGTGAGCAGGAGGTTGCGAGCATCGCGCAGCAGTCGTGCATAGGCGAGGTTGTTGATGTCCTCGGAGGTGCAGCCCACGTGCACGAGTTCAAGCACCTCGGGCGAGGCGCCTGCCGAAGCCAGTTGATCGCGAACGTAGTACTCGACTGCTTTCACGTCGTGGTTGGTTCGCTGTTCGATCGCCTTGACGGCCGCAGCCGCTGTGGGGGGCGGCGCTTTGGCGAGTTCGACGGCGACATCGCGTAGGGCGCGCGTGATTTGAGCGGCCGCTGGCAGACCGGTTGGTCGCGTATCTGCGAGGAACACCAGCCAATCGGCTTCGATGCGAATCCGTTCACGGATCAGCGCGCTTTCCGACAGGTGCGCTCGCAAGGGTGCCGTGCTTTTGGCATAGCGACCATCGAGGGGCGAGAGAGCATCGAGTGCGTCGAGTGACATTCGGATCAGACCGGCGGCGATGGAGTAGAATGCGCATGATAACCCATGAATTCTCTTGATCTGGTTTCACTCGACGATGCGGCTCTCAAAGCACGTATTTGTGAGCACGTCTTGCGTGCGCCTTGCGCGACGCCGCGCGAGGATTGGCGTTACGGTGCCCTGACCCCTGAGCGCCGATCGGAGCTGCGCGGGTTCTTTCCGGAGCAACCGACGCCGGCGGCGGTGCTGGTGCCCATCGTCGAGCACCATACGGGCCTCACCATCTTGTTGACGCGCCGCGCCGACCACTTGTCGCAGCACCCCGGCCAGATCAGTTTTCCCGGCGGTCGTGTCGATCCGCTCGATCGCGATATCACGAGCGCGGCACTGCGTGAGACCGAGGAGGAAATCGGCTTACCCCGCACGCGTATCGAGTTGGCTGGTTTTTTGCCGGATCACTTGATCATCAGTGGCTATCGCGTGACGCCCGTGGTGGGTTTCATCCAGCCTGGGTTCGATCTGCAACTCGACCCGGCTGAAGTGGCTGAAGTATTCGAGATGCCGCTGAGGCATCTGCTCGATGAGCGCAATCATGTTCGTCGTCGCCGACATTTCCAGGGTTCGGAGGTCGAACTGACGGACGTGCCGTTTGGACCCCATCACATCTGGGGCGCCACCGCCGGCATGTTGTTGACGCTGTATCGCGTTTTGCGTGGTGAGGATCGTTGAAGATGTCGATGGATCAGCTACTCGCCGTGATGCGTCGTCTGCGTGACCCGCAAGGTGGTTGCGCCTGGGATCTCGAGCAAACGATGCGCAGTATCGTGCCGCATACGCTCGAGGAAGCCTACGAAGTCGCCGACGCGATCGAGCGAGACGATACGACTGCGGTTCGTGATGAACTCGGCGACTTACTGTACCAGGTGGTATTTCTGGCGCGTATTGCTGAGGAGGCTGGGCAGTTCGACTTCGACGACGTGGCTCGAGCCATCGCCGACAAGTTAGTTCGACGCCATCCGCATGTTTTCGGTGAGACTCAAAATTTGTCTGCCGAGCAGCAGACTCTGGCGTGGGAAGGCTACAAACAAACCGAGCGCGCCGAGGCGGGCGAGCAGGGCACGCTTGATGGGGTCGCCCTGGCGCTTCCGGCTCTGACCCGAGCGGTCAAGCTCGGCAAGCGCGCTGCACGCGTGCATTTCGATTGGCCAGACGCCTCGCACATGCGCGCCAAGCTCGACGAGGAGCTCGCCGAGTTCGAAGAAACCCTGCGTGAGCGGGAGTCGGTCGAGCGTCAGAGCGAGGAGCTCGGCGATCTGCTGTTCGTCGTCGCCAACTGGGCACGACACCTGAAGCTAGACCCAGAAGTTGCACTGCGGCAGGCCAACGCTAAGTTCGAGAGCCGCTTCCGATGCATGGAGTCATTTGCGCGCGACCGCGGTTTGGTCCTCGAGCAATTGGACCTCGATGCCTGGGAAGCTTTGTGGCAGGAAGCGAAAATCGCGGAGAAAGCCGTTAAAACGGCCGCCAAAACGGCATAGAATCGACGGGTTATGAAAACCCCCGAACATCAGGCTTGGAATCCGACCAGTTGGCAAACCCGACCCGCTCAGCAGCAACCGTCTTATCCGGACCAAGTTGCTTTGCTCGAGGCGGTTGCGCAGCTATCTCGTCTGCCGCCTATCGTTGTGTCGTGGGAAGTCGAGCGGTTGCGCGAGGATCTCGCTGCTGCCCAGCGCGGTGAGAGTTTCCTGCTGCAGGGCGGTGACTGCGCTGAGAGTTTCGACGATTGTCAGTCCGACAAGATCGCGACCCGGCTGAAGATCCTGCTGCAGATGAGTCTTGTGCTGACGCACGGCATGAAGAAGCCGATCATTCGCGTCGGTCGCATGGCCGGGCAGTACGCCAAGCCGCGCTCTGCTGATACCGAAACGCGCGATGGCGTCACCTTGCCGTCGTATCGCGGCGACATCGTCAACGGTGCTGAGTTCACACCCGAGGCGCGTCAACCGGACCCGAATTTATTGTTGCGCGGTTACGAGCGTGCGGCGCTGACGCTGAACTTCGTACGCGCACTGATCGATGGCGGATTTGCCGATCTGCATCACCCGGAATACTGGGATTTGGGTTTTGTCGGTCATTCACCCCTGAAGGCTGAGTACGAGCGGATCGTGGCGTCAGTGGCCGATGGCCTCGAGTTTTTCGAAACCATCAGCGCCAAGGAGGTGCATCAGGCCTTGCGTGCCGAGTTTTACTCGAGTCACGAGGCGCTGATCTTGCACTACGAACAGGCGCAGACCCGTTTCATTCCGCGCTCGCAGCGTTGGTATAACCTCTCGACGCACATGCCGTGGATTGGCATGCGCACGGCGCAGCTTGATGGCGCGCACGTCGAATATTGCCGCGGCATTGCCAATCCGATCGGCATCAAGATCGGTACCGCGATGGATGCGGGCTGGTTGCAGCGACTGGTTACGACGCTCAACCCGCAGAACGTGCCGGGCAAACTGACCCTGATTCATCGCTTTGGCGCCAAGGACATCGAGACCGCTTTGCCCAAGGCCATGCAGGCGGTTCGCGCGACGGGCCACTCGGTGCTGTGGGTCTGCGATCCGATGCATGGCAACACCGAGAACAGTCAAAGCGGGTTAAAGACCCGTCGTTTCGAGAATATCCTCAAAGAACTCGAACTGAGCTTTCAAATCCATCGGGATCTCGGGTCGCACCTGGGCGGTGTGCACATCGAGTTGACGGGTGAGGATGTCACCGAATGCACAGGTGGTGCGCGCGGTCTCTCGGACTCGGATCTGCAGCGCGCCTATAAATCCACAGTGGATCCGCGTCTCAACTACGAGCAGTCGCTTGAGCTCGCAATGTTGATCGCCGATCGCGGGCGAGCGGAGCGTCGCCGCAGCTGACTTCGCGAGGGCAGCCGCTGCTGCGCGGGCAGATCACGCTCGCCGGTGATTCGAGCGCCCGTGCGACCCAGGCGATGTTCAGCACGTGGCTCGCGGTTCGGATTGCCGCTGCGGCCTCGGGCGGAACCTTGCCAATACCTTTGCCGCGACGGCAGCTGTCGTCGATCATCGCAATCATGGCGCGGGCATCGAGTCCTTGTGCCTCGAGGGCGGGCGCAAGGTCCACTCCAACGGACAAGACGTGCGAGACATCCGCGGCATCCTGCGTGCGCAGCGAATGGCAGCAGTAGAGCTTCGGTTCCCCGCCGTCACGCATGATCGAGATCTGCGAGACAGGTTTGTGCTCCGCTGCGCGCGACTCTGGCGTATCTCGCAGTAGTCTGAAAACCGCCCAGTTCGGGCAAGGATCCGGAACCAAACTCATGTTGCCCCACGGTAGCGGAATGCCGTTGCCGCGATAGACAGCGCGCAAGAACCCCGGCGAGTAACCATCAAAGAAATGCCAATGGCGGTACGGCGATACAGCCGTCATGCGACGCATCATCACCGCTGGGGTGACTCCAAGCTTCTCGCAGGCGGCGATCTCATGGTGCTCGCGCACTAGGAATTGGCGTAACGGCTGTTTTGGACACAGCAGTGCACCCGCGAACGCGCTGCACTCGAAGTCGCGCCAAGCGAGCAGCACATCGCGCGGCGCCATCGAGGCGGCATCGACGGTCGTGGGCTCCTCTGCCGTCGCTCCGGTCACGCTGTGCGGTGGTACGACACCATCGGCGCCATGCAGGATCTTGTGGCCGATGAAAAAGGCGAGGGTGTATTTGAGGCGTGCCTCTTGGCCGCGCAGACGTCGATTGATGACGATGGTGCCCGGCGCTTCGAAGCGGGCACGTAGCAGCTTCGACTGCGGATTGCGGCGATCCTCTTCGATCCAGCGAATCGACAGCCCGAGGTCGGCCACGATCTGCAGTACATCGTCTAGCGTAAGTGGCATACGGCGCTTGCCGACCGACTCGGCGGCACGTTCGATATCAGGGAAATCGTTCTGTCTGGCTTCCTGCCAGACCCGCACGAGTAACCGCGCAAACTGCCGACCACTGGTGCCGGTTTGAGCCAGTAGTTCCGGTAGCGCCGATTGCAATAATTCTTTGGAGAACAGGAAGGCAGGCTCCAGCGGCATCACGGTGGCGACGCCGCCGCGACCTTTTCGCGGTGGGCTCGCAGGTTGCGCTTCGGTCCGATCGAGGAACCAGCCAACGTCTTTGCCAAAAACTTGTGCGAGCACGTCGAGCATCTGGGCGGACGGTACTCGTTTGCCGGTCTCGACCATGCTGAGGTAGGAGACCGACGGAGCGTGCTCGGAGTTCAGCTGGACGCAACGTGCCGACACTTCATCGAGGGTGAGGCCGTTGCGCTTGCGCAGGCTGCGCAGTTTGGAGCCGAGGAAATGTCCCTGACGTAGCAATCCGGCCATACGTGAAATTCACACTGTGAAATTTCTATTGTGTAAATACTCTCACCAATATCGTTAGAGTTCAATTGTTCCCTCACTCGACAAGAGCGCCTCATGAACTCCCACGGTCTCGAATTCGCATCCGGTTTGCCGGCCCGCCCTGATGGTGAAGATATCCTGACCTCGGACTCGCTCGACTTTTTGGGCGAGTTGGTTGCGCGCTTCGCGCCGCGTGTGGAGCAGCTTTTACGGGCCCGCGAGCAGCGCCAGGCTCGGCTCGATGCCGGCGAGATGCCAGACTTTCTTGCCGAGACCCGCGCTATCCGCGACGGCGACTGGAAGGTAGCGCCGATCCCTGCCGACTTGCAGGACCGCCGCGTCGAGATCACTGGGCCGACCGACCGCAAAATGATCATCAACGCGCTCAACTGCGGGGCCAAGGTATTCATGGCCGATTGCGAGGACTCGCTCGCGCCGTCCTGGGACAACGTCATTGGCGGTCAAGCCAATCTGCGGGATGCCGTTGCTCGCCGCATCGATTTCACCAGCCCGGAGGGCAAGCGCTACGCACTGAACGAGAAGGTTGCCGTGCTGTTCGTTCGACCGCGCGGTTGGCATCTCGAGGAAAAGCATCTGTTGTCGACGGGCAAGCCGATACCGGGTGCTTTGGTGGATTTCGGTCTGTACCTGTTTCATAACCACCGGGAACTCGCTGCGCGTGGCACCGGACCGTACTTCTATCTGCCGAAGATGGAGAGCCATCGCGAGGCGCGGCTCTGGGCGGAGGTGTTCGATTTCGCCGAACGACGCTTGGGTCTTGCGCATGGCACGATCAAATGCACTGTGTTGATCGAGACGATTTTGGCGGCGTTCGAGATGGACGAGATCCTCTTTGAGTTG
>CAIVYV010000212.1 GCA_903910215.1 uncultured Pseudomonadota bacterium | reverse complement strand
TCAGTGGCGGGGCCGGCCATTGCGACTGCCGCCATCGCGGCAGGTGCTGGAGGTGGCGCGTACACGGGGAAGTGACTCGCGACCGCGCCGGTCGGTTGGCGGCTGATGCGTACCGATTCCTCGCCTTCCTTGATCTCGATCTCGGCAATGCCCGATTCCTCGAGCAATTCGATCAGCTTCTTGACCTTACGAATGTCCATGCGCCCCCCGGTCTGATCTCAAGATCACGAAAATGGACGCGAAATGTACCCTATTCCCGGCAAAATCGGGATAAAAGACGCTCCCGGAGCGGACAGCCGTTCGGCGTGACGTGATATCTCGGCGCGGGTCAGGCCGTCTCTTTCGGCCTAAGGGCGTCGAGGCGGCGGATCTCGTCTCGGATCAATTGTCGAGCAGCGTCCGGTTGCAAACTTCCGGCGTTCACTTTGTCGACATGATCGAGGATAAACGCCGCTTCATCGGCATGAAGTTCGCCAATTTTCAGGGCAATGATGCGGCGCTCCCGATCGACGAAAGCGGTGAACGGGAATACCGGATCGACGCCGAACGAGTCGGCGGCGGCCATACCGTCCTCTTCGCCGATCAGTAGCGGGTAGTCGAGTCCGATTTCGGCGGCGTATTTGACGACATCTTCGCGAAAATCGACTGCAACCCCCACTACTTCGACGCCTTTAGCGCCACGTTCGGCGCGAATTTGCCGTAGCAGCGGGATTTCACGACGGCAGGGGGCGCACCAGGTGGCCCAGAAGTTCACCACCAGTGAGGGTTGGGTGAAGGAGGAGATGGCCTTGGGCGGCCCCTCGAGCGTTGACAGCGTGAAATCGGGCAGCTTCTCTGGAATCTTCCGGGCGATGCTCGGATTGTCGCCGGCGCCGCTCGCCGTTGCCGGGGCGCCCGGCATGGGGGCGATCTCGGCGGCAGGCGGCGCTTTCGGTTCGAGGAAGCTGCGAATCGCGACGAAGGCGATCACGCCGGCGAGCAGCGCAACACCCACGGTCAGCAATGAGGATCTCTTCATGGAGTGGCTCCGGGCGCTTGGGCAAGACGGGCGACGTTCGTAAATTCATCGGCCTTCATGAAACCGACTACGCGGAAGCGCTTGAGTTCGACGCCTTCGGTGTTCCAGAAGGCGATGGTCGGCGGGCCGAAGATGCCAAAGCGCTGCAGCAGGGCCTGGTCTGACTCGTCGTTGGCAGTGACATCTGCCTTGAGCAGTACGGTGCCAGCCAATACGCTTTGCACGGTGGCGTCGGTGAAGGTGTAGCGTTCCATTTCTTTGCAGGAGACGCACCAGTCGGCATAGAAGTCGAGCATCACCGGTTTGCCGGCGGCGCTCGCTGCGGCGATCTCGCGATCGAGGTCTGCCACGGTTTTGATTTTCTTGAACTCGAGGGCGCTTTGCGGCGCGCTCCATTGAGGAATGGGCGAGAGCGGATCGCGACTACCGAGCGCGAGGCCAGCGAGCAGCACCAAGCCGTAGAGGCCGAAGACGACGCCGATGCCACGACCTAACCAGCCGCGCCAACTCTGGGGCTGAATGTCGATCCAAAGCACGATGGCTGCGGCGAACGCCGGAATCGCCCACAGCAAGAGCGTGTAGGATTCCGGCACGATACGCGCGAGCATCCAGGCGGCAACGCCGAGCATCAGAACGCCGAAGAGTTTTTTGACGGTGTCCATCCACGCGCCGGCCTTGGGCAACAAGCGTCCCGCCGAAGTCCCGATGATCAGCAACGGTGCGCCCATGCCAAGCGACATCACGAAAAGGGCTGTACCGCCGCGTAGCACATCACCGGTTTGCGCAATCACAGCGAGGGCTGCGAATAAGGGCGGCGCGACGCAAGCCGTCACGATCAAGGCCGACAGCGCACCCATCACGGCCACACCGCCATACGTACCCGCGCGTTGCTGATTGCTGACATCGGCCAAGCGCGTCTGCAATGCCGCGGGCAACTGCAAGTTGAAGAGGCCGAACATGGAAGCAGCTAGTACGACGAACAGCAGCGCGAACACCGTGATGATCCACGGTTGTTGGAAAAGCGCTTGAATTTGCGCGCCTGCTGAGGCGGCCGCGATGCCCGCCAGTGTATTCACCGTCGCCATACCGAGCACGTAACTCAGCGACAGACTGAACGCGCGACCGGTGGTGACATTGCCTTGTCCTGCGATGATGCCTGAGAGAATCGGCACCATTGGCAACACGCAGGGCGTGAACGCCAGCAACAGACCCAGACCAAAGAATGTCGCGAGCACGAGTGGTAGCGAGCCATCTTTGATCAGCGCGGCGAGGCGATCTTGTTCCGAGACGAAGCCGCCGGAATCGGCGGGCAAGGTGGCGGCTCGATCGGTGGCGGGCAGCGTGACGCTCAAGCGCCGCTTCTCCGGCGGATAGCACAGGCCCGCATCCGCACAACCTTGCAGACCGATGACGAGTGGCAGGGTCAGCGCTTCACCCGGTGCGCGCGATACGGGCACGGTGACGCTGACAGCCGAGTAATAGACCTGTTGACGACCGAAGAACTCGTCCTCTTTCCACTCGCCTTCGGGGATCGCGGCATTACCGAGCGAGGCGCCCGGGCTGCCGGCCGCGGTGTCGATCGCGAAATTGAAGCGGTGGCGATAAAGGTAGTAGGCCGGTGCGATCAGAAAATCGACCCGAATCTTATCGGCACCCTCGGCGGTTGCAGTGACTTGGAAGGCTTCCTTGGGCGGCAGGAACTCCGAATCACCTAGTTGGGCCTGTCCGATCGGCATCGACAGTGCGATGACGAGCACGGCCCACAGCGCAGCCATAAGATTATTCGGAAGAATATTTTTCAGGAATTTCATGATGTTAGTTGAAATCGCCAGTCCGCCGGCCGATCAGCATACCGGGCTCGACCCTTGAAAAGAAACAGTCCGCCACTATCATTAGCAGCCACTCGGGGAGAGTGCTAACACCCTCCCGGTTTCCAACGTCAACCTTTCGTTAGCTTAAGGAGCGAAACATGAAAATTCGTCCGCTTCATGACCGTGTGATCGTGAAGCGCCTGGAAGAGGAACGCACCTCGCCAGGCGGTATCGTCATCCCCGACAGCGCTGCCGAGAAGCCCTCGCAGGGCAAGATCGTGGCCATCGGCAAGGGCAAGATCCTCGAGGATGGCTCGGTTCGCGCGCTCGACGTCAAGGTCGGCGACAAGATCCTCTTCGGCAAGTACAGCGGTACCGAAGTGAAGGTCGACGGTGATGATCTGCTCGTGATGCGCGAGGAAGACATCATGGCCGTCATCGAAGGCAAGTAAGCCACTCACTCCACTTTCCCAAGGAACACAGAAACATGGCTGCCAAAGAAGTACGTTTCGGCGATGACGCTCGTTCGCGCATGGTGCGCGGCGTCAATATTCTCGCCAACGCCGTCAAGGCGACGCTCGGCCCGAAGGGCCGCAATGCCGTTCTCGAGAAGAGTTTCGGCGCCCCGACCGTCACCAAGGACGGTGTTTCCGTCGCCAAAGAAATCGAACTGAAGGATAAGTTCGAGAACATGGGCGCACAGATGGTGAAGGAAGTTGCTTCCAACACCTCCGACGAGGCCGGTGACGGCACCACGACCGCTACGGTGCTCGCGCAGGCGATCATCCGCGAAGGTATGAAGGCCGTTGCCTCGGGTCGCAACCCGATGGACATCAAGCGCGGTATCGACAAGGCCGTGATCGTCGCCACCGAAGACATCAAGAAGCTCGCCAAGCCTTGCAAGGACAACAAGGCGATCGCGCAGGTCGGCACGATCAGTGCCAACAGCGACGACTCGATCGGCAAGACCATCGCCCAGGCGATGGAAAAGGTCGGCAAGGAAGGCGTGATCACGGTTGAAGAAGGCTCGGGCCTGCAGAACGAACTCGACGTTGTCGAGGGCATGCAGTTCGACCGCGGCTACCTCTCGCCGTACTTCATCAACCAGCAGGC
>CAIVYV010000211.1 GCA_903910215.1 uncultured Pseudomonadota bacterium | reverse complement strand
TCTGCTTATCGACCTCGTCCCGCAGATCCTGCAGGCGTTCGAGGTTTTCGCGCGTATCGGCGATTCGGCTCTCTGTCTCCTTGCGCCGCTCCTTGTACTTCGAAATGCCGGCCGCTTCTTCGATGAACGCGCGCATCTCGTCAGATTTCGCCTCGATCACACGCGAGATCATGCCCTGCTCGATGATCGCGTAACTGCGCGACCCGAGCCCCGTGCCGAGGAAGAGCTGCGTGATGTCCTTACGACGGCAGCGTGCCCCGTTGATGAAATATCCACTCGAGCCATCACGCGACACTTCGCGGCGCAGCGACACCTCGGCGTACGCGGCGTAGTTGCCGCCGATCTTGCCGTCAGAGTTGTCGAACACCAGTTCAACCGACGCCTTGCCGACCGGCTTGCGCGAACTCGAACCATTGAACACGACATCGGCCATCGAGTCGCCACGCAAGTGCTTGGCGGACAATTCGCCCATCACCCAACGCACGGCATCGATGACGTTGGATTTGCCGCAGCCGTTCGGGCCGACGACGCCAGTGAGGTTGCTCGGGAAGGAAACGGTGGTCGGATCGACGAACGACTTGAACCCGGCCAACTTGATCTTGGTCAAACGCATCTTGTGAAAATTCTCCGCGGTGACTGACCACCGCCTGCGGTCGCTAGTGTAAATTAATCGGCTTCATATCGTCGTCACATCCGGCCAGTGAGCAAGCTCCCATGACCACCCTGCCCTCAACCCAAGTTGACACTTTTCCGAACCCGCAGCCGGAAATCGACTACACCATCCGCATGACGATTCCGGAGTTCACGTGCCTATGTCCGAAGACGGGGCAGCCCGATTTCGCCACGTTCGAGCTCGAATACGTACCGGATCTCGCCTGCGTCGAGCTGAAATCGCTCAAGCTCTACATGTGGGCCTTCCGCGACCGCGGTGCCTTTCATGAAGCTGTCACGAACGAAATCGCTGACCATTTGGCCGCGGCGACGAAGCCCAGGTTCATGCGTCTGACGGGCAAATTCAATGTTCGCGGCGGCGTTTACACCACGGTTGTCGCTACCCGTCGCAAAGCCGGCTGGGTGCCAGAACCGGCAGTCAATTTGCCCTGAACATTGGACTGCACCATCTGAAAATTTGCCGGTATACTCGCGCGTCCCGCAGAGCGCCTTGAGTTAGGGAGCGCCTGATGCCGGCCAAGAAACCCGCGGCGAAAGCTGCGAAGAACGTCAAATCCGCGACCCCCACTGCGCGCCAGAAAGCATCGCCGTCGGTCGCCTCGAACTCCGCGAGCAAAACCTTGCCCAAGAAGAAAACCGGCAAAGCCACCGAATCGGCAGCTGCCGTCGAGACCACGGTAGTCGTGCAAAAAGCCGTCGAGAGCGCGCCCAAAAAGCCCGCCCCGGCCAAGAGCAAACCCACCGGTATCACCGCCACTTTCGTGCAGCGCAATCCGCGCCCCATCGCGCCTGTGCAGACGGACGGCGACGACGAAGAGAACAACCTGCTAACGGGTCCGCGCAACGTACAGCCGTACATCGTCAAGCGCGGCGAGCAGTACATGAATCGCGAGCAGCTCGACCACTTCCGGCAGATTCTCGAAAGCTGGAAGCGCGACCTGATGGTCGAAGTCGACCGTACCGTTTCGCACATGAAGGACGAAGCAGCTAATTTCCCGGACCCGAACGATCGAGCCACGCAAGAAGAGGAGTTCAGCCTCGAATTGCGCACGCGTGATCGTGAACGCAAATTGATCCGCAAAATCGAAGAGGCGCTCAAGCGGATCGAAGATGGCTCATATGGTTATTGCCTCGAAACCGGTGAGGAAATCGGCATCAAGCGACTCGAGGCGCGACCCGTCGCGACCCTCAGCATTGAGGCTCAGGAGCGACGCGAGCGTCGCGAAAAGCAGTACGGCGATCGCGACGATCGTTATCGCTAAGTTGTGACGCACGGCGCTACAGCGCTGCCCTACGTCGGTCGTTTCGCCCCCTCGCCCACCGGCCCGCTGCATGCTGGCTCTCTGCTCGCTGCGGTCGCCAGCTGGCTTGATGCCGCACATTCCTCGGGCGAATGGTTATTGCGCATCGAGGATATCGACTCGGCACGCAGCCGGGATCAATGGCGTGAGTCGTTCAGAGCAGATCTTGCGCGATTTGGTTTGCGACCGTCCCGCGAGCCGTGCCTTCAATCGCAACGACTCGCCTTCTACGAACAAGCTATCGAACGGCTTCGCGCCAAGCATCTGCTGTTTCGCTGCGCCTGTACACGACGCGAACTCGCCGCCGAGGGTGAGCCCTGTTGCCTGCGGGATTGTCGCCGTCGTGAACTCGACCCACGCGAGTCTGCGCTGCGAATCGACCTCAGCGCACTGCCGACCATCATCGTGCAGGATCGTAGCTTAGGCCCCATTGCCTTCGATCCGAGGCTCCATCGCGACGTCGTGATCCGCCGACGCGACGGCATCATCTCGTATCAGCTGGCCGTCGTCGTCGACGATGCCCTACAAGGCGTAACGGATGTGGTGCGCGGCGCAGATCTACTGCCAAGCACCGCTTGGCAAATCGCGCTACAACACGCGCTGGAGCTGCCAGCGGTCCGTTATCTGCATCTCCCGGTCCTCACCGAGAAGGATGGCAGCAAGCTCTCTAAATCGCGCCATGCAGCTCCCGTGAGTGAAGCCGCGGTCATTCCTGCCTTGCTGCAAGCCCTAGGCTGCTTACGACAAGACTTGCCAACGCCAGAAACGACACAGCCCGACGAATTGCTTCGTCGGGCTGCGTTGACTTGGGATCCGACGCGATTCGCCGGACTCGCCGAGATGGCGATCGAGGACTAGCGCTCCTCGACGTCCTTCATCGACAGGCGCACGCGGCCCTGACGATCCACCTCGAGTACCTTGACCTTTACCACGTCGCCTTCGTTGAGCTTGTCCGAGACACGCTCGACGCGCTCGTTCGAGATCTGCGAGATGTGCACGAGACCATCGCGGCCCGGCAGGATGGTCACGAAGGCACCGAAGTCCATCAAGCGAGCGACGCGACCTTCGTACACGCGACCCACCTCGACTTCCGCCGTGATCAGTTCGATGCGGGCCTTCGCTTCACGACCGGCCGTACCGTTGACCGAAGCGATCTTGACCGTGCCATCGTTTTCGATGTCGATGGTCGTACCCGTTTCTTCGGTGATCT
>CAIVYV010000210.1 GCA_903910215.1 uncultured Pseudomonadota bacterium | reverse complement strand
TTTCGAGCAGGGCCAATTCGTCTTTGTGAGTGCGGATCAATTCAGCAAAGCGCTGCAAGACTCTTTTACGCGCGCTCGGCGCTCGCGCCGACCAAACGCCGCCGACGAAAGCCGCACGCGCATCGGCGACCGCCACATCGATATCGGCACTCTGACCATCCGCAATCGGCGCTAGCAGTCGGCCGTCGATCGGCGAGCGCTTCTCGAAGGTCGCGCCGGCGAGCGAGGCAACACGTTGCCCCGCCACGAAGGCGCGGCCGTCAGGCCTCAACTCGGCAGCACGCTCGTGCCAAGTCGTGTTCGCAGTCTGCTTCACAGCGGGTATATCGCTCATGGATGCGAGTTTACCCGGCCAGCGAAGGCCAGGGATTGCACTATCCATCGGCAACGCAGGCTCGCGATGCACCAACCCAGTGCGAGTTTCGAGTTAAAATGCCACCAACCCGACCTGTAAACGGCTTGCGATACATGGCATGTCGTTTGCTTCGTCAGATTGGAACCCACCCCTTCGAGGATCAAAAACGCATGAAAACCCTTCCCCTTCTCGCTCTGATGGCCGCAGCGGCTGTTGGTACTGTGGCCCGCGCCGAAGTCAGTTCGACCGTTACGCTGGCCTCCGACTACGACTTCCGTGGCATCAGCCAAAGCGTCAAGGATCCTGCGCTGCAGTTGAGCCTCGACTGGGCCGGCGACTCGGGCTTTTACGTTGGCGGCTGGGCCAGCAACGTCGACTTCGGGCCCGATACGGTCTCTGACGTGGAGCTCGATATCTATGCTGGTTACTCGGGCAATTTCACCGACGACTTCAGCTACGACTTCTCGGTCACCCAGTACACTTACTTCGACACGGCCGACAAGGTTGACTACGCCGAAGCCGCCTTTGGTCTCGCCTACCAAGGTTTCTCGACCAAGTTCTGGTACGCCTGGGACTACGGTAATACGGGTCTGGCCGCTCGCTACGTCGAGGCCAACCTCGAGCTGCCGCTGCCGAAAGACTTCGGTCTGCTGCTGCACGCTGGCCAGAGCAGCGGCGAGTACTGGGCTGACGACAAGTACACCGATTACGCCATCGGTCTCACCAAGACCGTCGGCAAGTTCGACCTGACGCTGAAGTGGATCGACGGTAGCGACTACCGCCCGGGCAACAACGTTGACGGCAACGTGTTCAGCTCTGACAGTAAGGCTTTCTTCTCGGTCGCGACGAGCTTCCCCTGGGAGTGATTCGCCACGGATAACGGGTAAACTGCGGGGGCTATGACAGATTTCACGCCTAGCCCCCGCGAACTCGACCTCGAAGCGCGCACCCAGCGCTTCATTCGCGATGTCATCATCCCCTACGAATCCGATCCGCGATTCCAGGGTCCCATCACCGATGATCTCGTTCAGGAACTGCGCGGCAAAGCCCGTGTGGCGGGACTACTTGCGCCGCAAGTTGGCACGGAATGGGGCGGCTACGGCCTGAACCACCGAGAGACGGCTACCGTTCTGCGTGCGAGCGGTTACTCGCTGCTCGGCCCCGTTGCAATGAACTGCATGGCACCCGATGAGGGGAACATGCATATGCTTGAGCGCATTGCGACGCACGAACAGAAAGAGCGTTTCCTGAAACCGCTGGCGGCCGGCGTGATGCGCTCGTCGTTTTTCATGACCGAGCCTGATGGCGGATCTGGCTCCGATCCAGACATGCTCAAAACCGAGGCCGTCGAAGAAGGTGATCACTGGGTCATCAATGGCCGAAAGTGGTTCATCACCGGCGCCGAAGGCGCAGGCTTTGGCATTGTGATGGCTCGCACCGGTGGTCACCACGCCACGATGTTCCTGGTGCCGCTACCGGATCCGGGCATCGTGCTAGAACGCGTGATGCATACCGTCGATCACACCATGCCGGGTGGTCACGGCGTGTTATCGCTGAAAAACGTGCGGGTCCCCAAAGAAATGGTGCTCGGTGCGCCGCACGAAGGCTTCAAGTATGCGCAAGTGCGGCTGGCGCCCGCCCGTCTGACCCATTGCATGCGTTGGTGGGGCGCCGCACAGCGCGCTCATCACATTGCCACCGAATACGCTTGCCGCCGGCAAGCGTTCGGCAAGACGCTCATCGATCACGAGGGCGTCGGTTTTGCCTTGGCTCGCAACGAAGTTGATCTGAAGCAAACTCAGTTGATGATCGATTACGTCGCCTGGACGCTCGACCAGGGAAGTCGCGCTTCAACCGACTCCAGCATGGCCAAATACACCTGCGGCGAGACGCTGTTTCAGATCGTCGATCGTTGCGTGCAGGTGCTCGGTGGCAGGGGCATTGTCGATGAGACGCCGGTCTCCAAGATTTGGCGAGAGATCCGAGGGTTCCGCGTGTACGACGGCCCCTCGGAGGTGCACCTTTACTCGCTCGCCAGACGCTTGAAGCGCAAAGCCGCCACGGTGACGAGCGCGAGCCCGACGTAAAGGCCCATTGTCATCAGGTAGCCCGGGAAGTACCCGGCCACGGCGAGCGCATAGGCCCCCAACGTCGTCGCCTCGGGCGACGGGACGAGCAAGTACATACCGAGATTCGCGACCACGAAGGTCACGAGTGCAGCCGCTGCGCCTACCGCCAGGATGAGCGGAACGCGCGCACGCGAGGCTTCGGCACCGATCCAGTGACCGGCAGCCCAAAGCGCGCCATAGGCGGGGATCAAAAAGAAATACGCCGGCGAGTAGCAATCGGTCGGAGTGCCCATCGCAAAGGCGGCCAGATCAGCCACCCAAGCCAACACGAAGAAGGCGGGGAACAGGCGTGGCTCGCGCAGCCACATGCCGGCTAGGAAAAACACGGCCCACGATGCATCCGGCGGACCCTGGAACTCGCCAAAATGCCCTACCCGCGTCACGCTCATGGATACTGCCAAGACCAACGCAAGCATCCAAAATCCACGACCTTTGATGATGTCCGACACGTTCCGACCCTCCCTCACGTTCAACGCGGCGTGCTGTACCGCACGCTCAACAAAAATTCCCGACCCAAGGCGGGGTATAACGTCGCCGTTTCGTAACGGCGATCGAATGCATTGGCGATTCGCAGCTGCATCGCGAGCGACGAGGTAGCCCGCCACTCCGACGTTAGATCGACGGTGACGACACTGCCGAGCTCCCGCGAGTTGGCGAGGTCATCATACCTGCGCCCCATCCAGTAGACACCGGTTCCGAGCGACCAGTCGCCGCTCTGCCAATGAGCGGACGTCTTACCAGACCAATTCGGGCGACGCGGCAGCTCACGCCCGCGATTGAACCCCGCGCTACGATCTTCAGCTTGGAGCCACGAGAGCGAGTGACTCAAGCGAAGCGACCCGACCGACCAGTCGAGTTGCCCCTCGGCACCTTGCAACAGCGCGCTCGCGACGTTGTTGGGCCGGAAAATCGCCACGTCGTAGGCCACCAGATCGTCGATATGGTTGCGATACAGCGATACCGACCAACGACCCCAGGCTTCCCGGCGTTTCACCCCGAGCTCGACGTTACGCGATTTCTCAGGCTCGAGATCTGGATTACTGAATCCCGGGTAATAAAGCTCATTGAACGACGGCGCTTTGAAGGCCGTTCCGGCACTCGCATACCACTGCCAGCCCGGTGCCGAGCGGTAACCGAGAGACACGGTGCCCGTCTGATGCGAACCGAACTGCTCGTTATCATCGCTGCGACCGGATACGCCCCACTGCCAACGACCCGCGCCCGCCGTGTATTGCGCAAACAAGGCGCGGTTGAAGCGCGATTCAACGTCGAATCCGACGTCGCTCGCGACCCGATCTAGCAGCCAGTCGGCACCCAGAATCAAGGTTCCAGAGGCAATCGATACATCCGTCTGGAAGGTCGTCGAATCACGTCGCGAATCAAACGTGCTGGTGTAGTCACCCGCCGGACTGAAACTGGTGGACTCATCCCAAGAGCGACCGAGCGTCAACGTGGAGCGCCAACGGTCCGACCAAGCATGTTGCGCCTTGAACCCAGCCACCTGGTTGACGAGGTCGGAGCGATTCAGGAAAGAACCGTCGAAAGCGACGTCGGCTTTTGCTCGCTGCAAGAACGCCTCGGCGCTCGAATTTGAATCGAACTGATACCCGAGCCGAAGATTGGCGCTGTGGTTCTCGTACGGATCCCGATCCGGCTCGCGCGTGAAGCAGCCGCCGCCCGGCGGAAAAGGCAATCCAAGGCAGGCGTTTGTGCCGTCGGTCTCGAGCAGGCTAGCCTGCAGATCGACCGACCAGCCGTTGGCAGAACCACCCAAACCGAGCGCCGCCTGACGGGTTCCGTTGGAGCCGCCAGTGAGGCGCAGACTCTGCGAGGCCCCTGCCCCGCGACGCGTGAATATCTGCACGACTCCGCCCATCGCATCCGGGCCGTACAGACTCGAGCGAACGCCACGCACGATTTCGATCCGCTCGATGCTGTCGATCGGCAAATCCTGAATCGC
>CAIVYV010000209.1 GCA_903910215.1 uncultured Pseudomonadota bacterium | reverse complement strand
TCGACGACTTTGCGCTCAAGCCGATCGCCCCGCCTCACGACGATGATTTGCACGAGATCGTGGCCGCCCGCTACGAGAAGTTGCCCACCGTGATCACCAGCAACCTTGCAGCCGACGAATGGCAGGAAGCGTTCGCGAATAACAAGATGTTGGGCGCCGCAACCGTCGATCGACTCCTGCACGGCGCGTACTGCATCGCGCTCGAGGGCCGCAGTCAGAGAAGCCCGCGCGGCCAGCAAACCGATCCTGAAGCCGCGGTGGAGGCGTCTTTGCGACCCAGGCGCTTGCGTACCAAGGCCGCCAGATGACGGGCCGTAGAACACGAACCGCTCCTCGAGCGGTAACCACTCGATGCCGGACGGAAACGGCGTGCCCCGTGTTGCGGGCGAGTACGGTGCAATGACGCGGATGCCCGCGCCCGCCACCCGGATGCGATCGAAGATCGCCGGCTCCGCACACAAGCGCACGAGACCTCGAGCAAGCAAAATCGGCTCCCGCCGCGCATCCCTAAACCGCGAAACACCGTCAACGATTTCGGTGACACCGTCGCGGCTTTCGATGTCGAGGGCCATTCGCAGTCGCGATCGCAGCCAGCGTGTCTGCCAGTCCTTGAACCGATGCTGTCCGATGTGATCCAAAAATCTCTTACTTTCAGAGAAAAGATGCCGAGAGACTCGCCCGCCATTTAAGAGGCCACCGCTAAAGGCTCGATTTCTCGTTGGATCAGTTTGGCGCTCAGCTTTTCGGCCATACGCAGGTCGTATGCCGCTTGCAAGGCAAGCCAGCCCTGAGCTTCACTGCCGAAATAGCGCTCAAGGCGCAGCGCAGTATCCGCCGACACGCCGCGCTTGCCGTCGACGATTTCGCGCAGACGAGAGTAAGGCACATGCAAAGCCAGCGAAAGGGCACGAACGCTCATACCCATTGGCTTGATGTAGTCCTCCAGCAAGACTTCACCTGGATGAACGGGGCGCATTCCGTTTTTGAACATGATGGTCCTCTGTCTCGGTCAATGTGGATCTTCGATCACAACATCGAATGGGCCGCTGTGTCCCCATTTGAACGTCAGTCGCCATTGGTCGTTGATCCGAACGTGCCACGCACCCCTGTACTCTTTGAGATCATTGCCAGGTGGCGCTCGCATGAACACCAGAGAAGGCGCTGCATCGAGTTGGGCCAACTTTCGCTCGGCAACCTTCTTGATGTTGGCAAAGCGGGGGCAGCGACCGGTGGTGAAAAGCTCCTGGGTGTCTGGACACGAAAAGGATTGAATGGCCATAGCTTAAAGGTTATCTGTTATCCGGTTAACGGACAACTTAAGCAGTCTGTGAATTGCTGCTTCCTGGCATCAAATAGCATCTCGGTAACGCCGAGGGCGCCATCGCGATTGTTGGCGACGATCAACTCCGCAATGCTTGTCCGCGAGCAGGTCGGTCACGCAGCGCCGCCTTGTGTGGTTGCGTTCCAACCAACATAAGTGGCAGGCGCTTTGCCTGTGATCGAAATACGGCGTCGAAGCGGTGGCGGAGAGCGCTCGGGATAGTCGCGGAGCGGATGAACGGGGCGTTGAGTAATGTATCAGCGGCTGTCCTTTCGTCATTAAGGAGATTGAGTCGGGTCGGCTGCCGCACCGCAAGGTCGCATCGCACCGCCGTATCGCTTTTGGCGATCTGATTGCCTACGCGCGGAAAATGCGTGAACAGCAGG
>CAIVYV010000208.1 GCA_903910215.1 uncultured Pseudomonadota bacterium | reverse complement strand
CGGGCGCCTTCGGTGGCGAGACCTGGTCCCATGTGCGAGAAGTCGAAGTCATCGATCGTGCGGGGAACATACGCTGGCGTGCTGCGGGTGAGTATCGCGTCGCCTATCGTCACGTAACCGCACCGGTGGTGGGTGAGGCCTTCCTCGGTGCGACGCTCGCTTTCGAATCGCGCCCCGCTAGCAATAACGACACGCTGCGTGATCTGCTGGTCGAGCGCAAAGCTAAACAACCGATCGGTGAGTGGAGTTGCGGCTCGGTTTTCACGAACCCGGAAGGCGATCATGCTGCGCGTTTGATCGAAGCTGCGGGACTCAAAGGTCGTCGTATCGGTGGCGCCTGTGTTTCGCCTAAGCACGCGAACTTCATCATCAATGAAGGTCAGGCCTCCGCAGCCGATCTCGAGCAACTGATCGGCGAAGTGCGCAACGTAGTCGAGGTTCGCTTCGGTGTGCGTTTGCAGACCGAGGTTCGGATCGTGGGGGAGGCTGCTTGATGCGCTCTGTCACCGATCCCCGTGAATTCGGCAAGGTCGCCGTGTTGCAGGGCGGCTCTTCGAGCGAGCGCGAGGTTTCATTGCGTTCCGGTGCGGCTGTGCTCGCTGCTTTGCAGCGTCGTGGTGTTGATGCCGTGGCTTTTGATCCAAAAGAGCGACCACTGACAGCGTTGCTAGATGACGGCATCGATCGATCATGGATCGCCTTACACGGTCCGGGTGGCGAGGATGGCACTGTGCAAGGGGCTCTCGAGTATCTCGGTGTGCCCTATACCGGCAGTGGTGTGCTCGGCTCGGCCATCTGTATGGACAAGTTGCGCACGAAGCGTCTCGTTGCTGCCGTTGGTATCGCGACGGCCGACAGCGTCGAGTTACGCGGACCAGAGGATTTCGAAATTGCCGTGCAGCGCCTCGGTTTGCCGATGATCGTGAAGCCGGCGACGCAGGGATCGTCCGTTGGTATGAGCAAGGTCGACAGCGCCGCGCAATTGCCAGCGGCTTTCGCCGCTGCCGTCGCCACGGACGCGCAGGTTTTCGCAGAGCCTTGGCTTGCAGGCCCTGAGTACACGGTGGGAATTCTGCAAGGTGCAGCGTTGCCCGCGATCCGCATCGAGACACCCAATACCTTCTACGACTACGAAGCGAAGTATCTGCGCAACGACACGCAGTACCACTGTCCGGCGGGTCTTTCGCTCGAGGCGGAGCGTCACATGGCAGCGCTCGCGCGTGGTGCCTTCGCCGCAGCAGCCGGCGAGGGTTGGGGTCGCGTGGATTTCATGATGGACGTCACCGGGCGTCCGCTGCTGCTCGAGATCAACACGGTCCCGGGTATGACCGATCACAGTCTCGTGCCGATGGCCGCCGCGGCTGCCGGTATCGATTTCGACACTTTGGTTTGGCGCGTGCTCGAGACGAGCTTCACGCGTCGACGTGGCACTTGAGGAGGCGCTGAACATGTTCGGAGCCGGTAAACCCCGTAATCGTCGTCGTCAGGAAGAGGGTCGATGGCAATGGCCCGTCATCGACTGGCGTCGTTGGATCTACAGCTTCGCTGGCGTCGCGGTGATCGCGGCCTTTGGCGGCATGATCGTGATTGCACTCGATCAGCCGATCGATCGTGTCACGGTGCAGGGTCGCTTCCAGCGCGTCTCACCGATGGATGTCGAGCAGGCGGTGCGCGATCGTCTATACGAGGCGGGTCTCGTGTCGGTGAATCTCGCCACGCTACAGCGGGCGATCGAGGAACTGCCGTGGGTTGATACGGCGAGCGTCGCGAGGCAGTGGCCACGTGGCTTGACAGTGCAGATCACTGAGCAAGTCGCAGCGGCGCGTTGGGGCGCCAACGGCCTGCTCAATGCGCGCGGTGAGTTGTTTTTGAGCGAGGCGCGATTCATTCCACCTGAGTTGCCGCGACTGACGGGACCGAACGGTGCCGAGGGTCTCGTCGCGCAGCGCTACTTTGCGATTCAGGGTCGCTTGATCGAAGGCGGTGTACGCATCGTCGCGCTTCGTCTCGATGCGCGCGGCGCGTGGGAGATCGATCTCGATAATGGCGTGAAGGTGCGTCTCGGTCGTCGGCAGGTCGATGAGCGCTTCGATCGCTTCGTCGCGGCTGCTTTGCGCCTCGTCGTGCAGCGTGGTGCTGAGATGGCCTACGTCGACATGCGTTACACGAATGGCTTCGCGGTGGGTTGGCGCGGTGGCACCAAGGTCGCTGCGGTAGACGAATTCGACGAAACCTCTGAAGGCTGATTACACGGAACGGCAGCGAACATGGCGAAGAAAACGGACAGACAGCTCATCGTCGGATTGGACATCGGCACCTCCAAGGTGGTGGCGTTGGTGGGCGAGATCGCCGCCGACAACAGCATCGAAATCATCGGCATCGGCTCTCAGCCCTCGCGCGGTTTGAAGCGTGGCGTGGTCGTGAACATCGAGTCGACCGTGCAGTCGATCCAGCGCGCTGTCGAAGAGGCGGAGTTGATGGCCGGCTGCGAGATCCACTCGGTCTTTGCCGGTATTGCGGGCAGCCACGTTCGCAGTCTCAACTCGCACGGCGTCGTCGCCATTCGCGACAAGGAAGTGCAGCAGGTCGACGTCGAGCATGTGATCGATGCGGCCAAGGCGGTCGCGATCCCGGCCGATCAAAAAATTCTGCACGTGTTGCCGCAGGAATTCATCATCGACGGCCAAGAGGGCATCCGCGATCCGGTGGGTATGTCCGGCGTGCGCCTCGAGGCGAAGGTCCACATCGTCACGGGTGCCGATAGTGCCGCCCAGAACATCGAGAAGTGCATTCAGCGCTGCGGTCTCGCGGTCGATGACATCGTGCTCGAGCAGCTGGCCTCGAGCTATGCGGTGCTGACCGAGGATGAGAAGGACCTCGGTGTTTGTATCGTCGATATCGGTGGTGGGACGACTGACATCGCCGTGTTCTCGCATGGTGCGATTCGGCACACCGCCGTCATCCCGATCGCCGGCGATCAGGTCACGAACGACATCGCCGTCTCGATGCGTACGCCGACGCCGAGTGCGGAAGAGATCAAGCTTCGTTACGCCTGTGCGCTCTCGCAACTCGCCAACTCGGACGAGACGATCGAAGTGCCGAGTGTGGGCGATCGTCCAGCCCGGCGTCTTGCGCGCCAAACGCTTGCTGAGGTGGTCGAGCCGCGATACGAAGAGTTGTTCGCGCTCATCCAGGAAGAGTTGCGCCGCAGTGGCTTCGAGGAAGTCATCGCAGCAGGCATCGTGCTGACCGGTGGCAGCGCCAAGATGGAAGGCGCCATCGAGCTCGCCGAAGAGGTTTTCCATTTGCCGGTGCGCCTCGGTGTGCCAGCCGGTGTGCGTGGCATCGCCGATGTCACCAGCAATCCGATACATGCGACGGGCGTCGGCCTGTTGCTCTACGGCCGCGATCACACCGTGCCAGGTCAGCGTAGCCGCGCCATTGCAGGCGGCGCACGCAGCATGGTTGACCGCATGAAGAATTGGTTCCAGGGAAATTTTTGAACTTTCGACATTCACGACACAGGAGCGACTCAACATGTTCGAACTGATGGATGCTTACAGCCAAAGCGCGGTAATCAAGGTTCTCGGCGTCGGTGGTGGCGGCGGCAACGCGGTCTCCCATATGGTGCAATCGGGAATCGAAGGCGTGGACTTCATGTGCATCAACACTGATTCGCAGGCGTTGAAGAACTCCAACGTCAAGACCGCGTTGCAGATCGGATCGAACATCACCAAGGGCCTCGGTGCCGGTGCGAATCCGGACGTGGGTCGTCAGGCTGCGATGGAAGATCGTGATCGCATCATCGAGTTGATCGAAGGTTGCGACATGCTGTTCATCACCGCAGGCATGGGTGGCGGCACCGGTACGGGCGCTGCGCCGGTCGTTGCGCAGATCGCCAAGGAACTCGGCATTCTCACGGTCGCGGTCGTGACGCGTCCGTTCAACATGGAAGGCAACAAGCGTTCCGTCGTTGCCGATATGGGCATGAGCGAACTTGCTAAGCATGTCGACTCGCTCATCACCATTCCGAACCAAAAACTCCTGACAGTGCTTGGACCTAAGACGACGCTGCTTGATGCCTTCAAGAGCGCCAATGGCGTGTTGCAGGGTGCCGTGCAGGGCATCGCTGAGCTCATCACCCGCCCGGGTCTCATCAACGTGGACTTCGCCGACGTGCGTACCGTGATGAGCGAGACCGGCATGGCGATGATGGGGTCGGGTCATGCGAGCGGTGAAGACCGCGCGCGCGTCGCCGCTGAAATGGCCGTTTCGTCGCCGCTGCTCGAAGACGTGAATCTGTCGGGTGCTCGCGGCATCCTCGTCAACGTCACTGCCGGTATGGATCTCGGTATCGGTGAGTTCGAGGAAGTCGGCAACATCGTCAAGGAATTCGCGTCCGAAGACGCGACTGTCGTCGTTGGTACCGTCATCGATCCGAACCTGAGCAACGAGCTGCGCGTGACGGTCGTCGCGACTGGCCTCGGTCGTCCGCAGGTCCAAGTGGCACCGGCGCCGGCGCCGACGGCTACCCGTGCGACGGGCATTCGTGGTGAGGGCGTCGCCCGTCCGGTGCGCCGTCCGTTTGCCGTGGGCTCGGATTACGCCAAGCTGGAAGTGCCGGCGATAGAGCGTCTGAAGGCAGCGGCCGGTGATGGACTCGTCCACAGCGCCGAGCCGGTTGAGGACATCCTCGATATTCCGGCGTTCTTGCGTCGGCAGGCCGACTGACCGCCTTTGAGATAAGATTCGCCTCCGTCGTGATCAGGCGGCGTACCGAACCTCGGTGCGCCGCCTGATTCGGAAGAAAACATGGTCGGTCAACGAACTCTCAAGAACATCATGCGGGCAAGCGGTGTGGGCTTGCACACCGGTAAGCGCATCCTGATGACGGTGCGACCGGCTGCCCCCGATACCGGCATCGTGTTCCGTCGGACCGATTTGCCTGAGCCGGTCGACATCCCGGCTCGCGCCGAGAATGTCGGCGAGACCATGCTCGGAACCGTGCTCAGTAAAGGCGACGTGAAAGTGTCGACAGTAGAGCATCTGTTGTCGGCTTTCGCGGGTCTCGGTATCGACAACGCGCTCGTCGAAGTGTCCGGACCCGAAGTGCCGATCATGGATGGCAGTGCAGGACCTTTCGTCTTTCTGCTGCAGTCGGCGGGTATCGAAGAACAGCGTGCGCCGAAGCGATTCATCCGCATCAAGAAGAGCGTGCAGGTCGAAGACGGCGACAAATGGGCGCGGTTCGACCCGTTCGATGGCTTCAAGGTGAACTTCGAGATCGAGTTCAATCATCCGATTTTCAAGCGTCGTGCCCAACGTGCGACCATGGATTTTTCCACCACGTCGTTCCTCAAAGAAATCAGTCGTGCACGTACTTTCGGTTTCATGCGTGATCTCGAGTTCATGCGCTCGCGCAACCTTGCGCTCGGGGGCAACCTCGACAACGCCATCGTGCTCGATGATTCGAAAGTGTTGAACGAGGGTGGCTTGCGCTACGAGGACGAGTTCGTCAAACACAAGATCCTCGATGCCATCGGTGATCTGTATCTGCTCGGCTTTTCACTGATCGGCGAGTTCACAGCCTTCAAGTCGGGTCACGGTCTGAACAACCGTCTGCTGCGTACCGTGCTCGCCGACCCTGCCGCTTGGGAGGCGGTGGTATTCGAGCGTCCCGAGGACGCGCCGATTTCTTATGTGCGACCGCCCGCGCTGGCGGCGGCTGGCTGAATCCGCACCAGCGATTTTTTCAACGAGGCGTCTCGCGCCACGATGGCGCTCCAGTGTTCAGCGAGCGCGTAACGTAAGCGGGCCGACCAGGCCGCGTTGGCGGCATGCAGCGTTAGACAACCTTCCCGGACGCTCACTTGAGTGACCGCGCCGGCGAGTTCCTCGCCCCATAACGTCGCCAGAAAGTCCTTCCAGTCTTCGACGCGGTGCGCCGCCGCCGCGAGCCGCTGCTGACCGAGGCCGGCCTGCGCGAGCAAGTCCTTGATTTCCAAGGGCTTCCCTCTCGGGCGTGCCGAGCCTGTCGCCGTTTTGGCCGATTTTGGGTTGTTTCGCACAGTTGATTTGGGCATAGTCCCCGGCCTGTTCGGGCCGTCGACCCGTCTGGCGACGCGAGTATCGCATCGCGAGGGTCTGTCGGCGATCTTCTCTCCCGCCGCAATCGGGGGTCTGGCGTATGAGACTGATCGTATTTGCGCGCCGCGCGGCTGGCGCATCCCGCATCGACTTGTCCGGTCGTTTGGTGATTGCCACGGCTGTTGCTGTGCTTTTTTCCGTGATGGCAGGTGCCTTCTACGCGGGCGTTCAGCTTGGCTCGGGTGCGATTCTGGATTCGACCACGCCAGGTGGCATCGCTCGCTCGGCGCTGCAGCAGAAGCGGGAAATCGAGGATTTGCGTGCGCGTGTGCAGGAGCGCATCGACGTGCTCTCGGCGCGTGTCGGTCAGGCCAATGCGCAACTCGTGCGGTTGGACGAGCTTGGCAAGCGGCTTGTCGATATGGCCAATATCGATTCGCGCGAATTCGACTTCGGCTCGCCGGTCGCGATGGGTGGTCCTGAACTGCCGGGTGAGCCTGCCGCAGCGCCAGATCTGACCTCGATGATCGATGCACTCGAGTCTCAGCTCGCGTCGCGCGATGTGCAGTTGGGTGTGCTGGAGAGCCTGATTTTACAGCGGGATTTACGTCGTCAGACGCTGCCCGATGGGCGTCCGGTGCGGCAGGGTTATCTATCGTCGGGCTTCGGTACTCGGCAAGATCCTTTCACGGGCCACGGCACCTGGCACCTCGGGGTGGATTTCGCGGGCAACGAAGGCGATGCGGTGATTTCGGTCGGTGCCGGTGTGGTGACGTATGCAGGCGAACGTAGTGGATACGGACTCGTAGTCGATGTCTCCCACGGGGACGGCTTCGTGACTCGCTACGCGCACAACCGTGATCTAAAAGTTCGGGTCGGAGATGCGGTCACCCGCGGGCAACAGATTGCTGCCATGGGCTCGACGGGTCGTTCCACCGGTCCTCACGTGCATTTCGAGGTTCTGCGCAACGGGCGTCACGTCAACCCGCTCGCCTACATCGACCGTTGACGTCGGTCGTTGAACCATTCGACCTGCCGACCGTCAAACCGTAAAATGGCGGTTTTAGCCGCAAGGTCTACCACTCAGTGCTGAATTTCCTCACCCGTATTTTCGGCAGCCGCAACGAGCGGCTGCTGAAAGCCATGTCCCGTGAAGTGCGCGCAGCGACCGCCTTCGAGTCCGCGCTGCAGGCGCTCCGTGACGAGGCCTTGAAGGCCAAGACCGAGGAGTTCCGTTCCCGTCTCGCTGCCGGCGCCACGCTTGATCAGCTGCTACCGGAAGCCTTTGCCGTCGTCCGCGAGGCCTCCCGACGCGTG
>CAIVYV010000207.1 GCA_903910215.1 uncultured Pseudomonadota bacterium | reverse complement strand
GATTGATAACGTCTTCGTCTTCGTCGCGGTGTTCTCCTATTTCGCGGTGCCCGTGCAGTACCAGCAAAAAGTACTGTTCTACGGAATCATGGGTGCGATTCTTTTCCGCGCCTTGTTCATCTCGCTCGGCTCGATCCTGATGCAGTACGAGTGGATCGTGGTGATCTTCGGTGTGTTCCTGATCCTCACGGGGTTCAAGATCCTGTTTCTGCCGGAAAAGCCGCTCGATCCTGCGCGCAATCCCATCATCCTCGGCGTCAAGAAGTTGTTCCCGGTCACGCCGGCGTTCCACGGCGACAAGTTCTGGGTCGAGATCGACGGCAAGACCTGGGTAACCCCGCTCTTTGTGGCGCTCGCCTTCATCGAGTTCAGCGACATCATCTTTGCAATCGATTCTGTGCCAGCGATTTTTGCGCTGACCAACGAGCCATTCATCGTCTTCACCTCGAACATCTTCGCCATCATCGGGTTGCGGTCGCTCTTTTTCGTACTGCAAAGCATGGTCAAGGCGTTCCTGTTCCTGAAGTATGGGCTTGGCGTGATTTTGGTTTTCGTCGGCTTGAAGATGGTCTGGCTGAATCAGGCCTTCGGCGGCAAGTTCCCGATCACCTGGTCGCTCAGCATCATCGGTGCGATCCTCGCTGTGTCGATCCTCGTTTCCATTGCCTGGAACCGAGTGCGGGGTCCGGACGCAACGGACAACTGATAGCCGCTCTAGATATCCTCTAGAATGAGCGCCGTGCATCGCATCTCGCGCGTCTGTTTGTTATGGGTGTTGCTGGCGTTGACCCCGTTGGTCAGCCACGCAACCGATTTCGATCGCTTGACGGTGATCAGTTACCACGAAATCGAGGAGCCCTCCCGGGCGCTAATCCCGGGCTATGCCGTCAGTCCGACGATGTTCGTCCGTCATATCGATTGGCTGCGTAACAACGGGTTCGTTTTCGTCTCCGTCGATCAGGTGTTGAGCGCGAAAAGCGGTGGAGCGCTGCTACCGCCGAAGGCGGTACTGCTGACCTTCGACGATGGTTACACCTCGGTCTACCAGCACGCTTGGCCGTTACTGAAGATGCTGAAGATACCGTCGGTCATCTCGGTCGTGACGCGCTGGCAGGAGAGTGCGGGGCATGTCGATTACGATGGCAAGCAGGTGCCACGCGAGCAATTTCTGTCATGGGAAGCTTTGCGCGAGATGCAATCGAGCGGGCTCGTCGAGATCGCAAGCCACACCCACGATCTGCACCATGGTCTGCAAGCCAACCCGCAGGGCAGTGCTCAACCGGCCGCGACGGCACGTCGATTCGATCGAGTGCGTGGCTACGAAGCGGAAACCGACTATCTCAAGCGCATCGATTCAGATTTGCGATTGAGTCGGGATCTCATCCGCAAGCGAATTGGGACGGCGCCGCGCATCGTGACGTGGCCTTACGGCAAGTATAACGAGATGGTCGAGTCGACCGCATCGAAGTACGGAATGAACGTCGGACTGACTTTGGATGACGGCGATAATCATTCGGGCGTTCCGCTATCGCGCCTGCGCCGTATTCTGATCGAGTCGAAGATGAACATTGGCGATCTGCGCTATGCGATCAACATTCGCAGCCGCGGCTTTACGGAAAACGATCGCCCACAGAAGATCGCCCACATCGATCTTGATTACATCTACGATCCGGATCCAGAGCAGCAGCGCCGCAACATCAATCACTTGGTCGATCGACTGACGTGGCTCGGTGTCAACGCCGTGTATCTGCAGGCGTTTGCGGATCCCGATGCCAACGGCTCGGCCGATGCCGTGTATTTCCCGAACCGACATGTGCCTGTCAGAGCGGACTTGTTCAGCTACGTCGCCTGGGAAATCCGCACGCGCACTCCGGTCAGGCGCGTCTATGCGTGGATGCCCTTGTTGGCCTGGGAGTTGCCCGCGCAGCATCCCGCAGCCGGAGAGAAGGTCGTCACGCTACCAGGCAAGTCGTCCAACGCGCTGAACATGGGTTACAAACGTCTCTCGCCGTTTTCGGCTGCTGCGCGTAACGTTATCGCCGAGATCTTCGAAGATCTCGCTCGAACAACATCGTTCGAAGGCGTGATCTACCACGATGACATCACTCTCTCGGATTTTGAGGATGCGAGCCCTGACGCGCTCTCAACCTATCGATCTTGGGGGTTGCCGGCATCGATTGCCGACATTCGTGCAAACGACGATACCTTGGGTCGCTGGACCATCTTGAAGATCAACGCTCTCGATCAGTTTGCGACCGAGATTTCGGCGTCGGTGCGACGCTACAAACCCACCTTGATCACCGCACGGAATCTGTACGCGCAGGTTGCGATCAATCCGCGCGCAGAAGTGTGGTACGCACAAGCACTCGAGAATTCGCTCGCGCATTATGACTTCACCGCAATCATGGCTATGCCATATATGGAACAGGCTTCTGATCCGATTGCGTTCCAGCGTCAAATTCTGGCAGGGATCGAGCGCTTTCCGAAGGCGCGCAATCGTATCGTGTTCGAGCTGCAGACCGTCGATTGGCGTCACGATCAGCGGCCGATACCCGTCGACGAAATCGTGGCGACCATCGGTCTGTTGTACGACGCGGGCGTGACTCACGTCGCCTATTACCCCGACATGTTGTTCGACTCGCATCCCGAGCCTGCCAAGATGCGGCAAGTGTTTTCGAGACAGCCAAATGATCCGCCGATGAATTAGTTCATGGACGCATTGATTGGCGATTACCTGTTCTTTTTCCCGCTCGTCATGTCACTGATGTGGACGACCGGCGCGCTTTACACCTGGTTCCGGTACGAGCGGCACACGCCAAGGCACGATGCGCCACCGGATGCGACTCATTTGCCGCCCGTATCGATCATCATTCCTTGTTTCAACGAAGCCGCGCATGCGGTCGAAACCATCAAGCATGCGCTTGCCGTTCGCCATCCCGACTTCGAAGTGATCGCGGTCGATGACGGCAGTACCGACGGCACGGCCGTGATTCTCGATTCCTTGGCCGAGAGTGCTTGGCGTCTGAAGGTGGTTCGCCAACCGTTCAACCAAGGCAAGGCAGCGGCACTGAAGGCAGGTGCACTGGAGGCGAGCCACGAAATTCTGGTTTGCATCGATGGCGATGCGCGCATCGATCCGTTTGCACCAACTTGGATTGCTGCCGCGTTCGCAGCAGACGAACGACTTGGTGCATTGACGGGTAATCCGCGTATCGCCAATCGTTCAACGCTCCTCGGTCGCATGCAAGTGGGTGAGTTCTCCGCGATGATCGGCATCATCAAGCGGGCGCAACTCATTTTGAAGCGCTTGTTCACCGTTTCCGGCGTCATCGCCGCCTTTCGAAAATCGGCGGTGCAGCAAGTGGACTACTGGACACTGGATGCGCTCACCGAAGATATCGACATGACTTGGAAGTTGCAGCGTGCGGGCTGGCGCGCCACCTTCGAGCCGCATGCGCTCGTCTGGATTCTGACGCCCGAGACTTTGCATGGGCTTTGGCGTCAGAGACTGCGCTGGGCGATGGGCGGCGCGCAGGTGATGCTCCGTAACATCGATGTGTTGTGGAGTCGTCGTTCGCACGGTATGCGACCTTTGATGTTGGAAATGATCGCGAGCGTCGCTTGGTGTTACTTGCTAGCGGCCTCGTTTCTGGCGGCGATTGTTTGGCGACTCGTGATGGCAGACCAACCCTTCTCTTTGGCGGCTACCGGCCTGATCTTGGGTGCTTGTTGCGTCGTGCAGTTCACAGCCGGCGCGATCATCGATCGGCGTTACGACGAGCGGGTGATCCGCGATCTCGTCTGGTCGATCTGGTATCCGTTGGCGTTCTGGCTGCTGCAGTTCGCAACGACCATCGTCGCCTATCCACTCGTGTTTCTCCGCCGTCGGGGAAAGCCTGCTACTTGGGTGAGCCCCGATCGCGGCTTGCCAGCAAACCGATAACGGTCACTCGGAGCGGCATCCCTTAACACCTCGGCCGATAGGTCGATAGCATCCGGGTATGGGGGGGATTCGAGTCGGTATTTGGGAGTTGGCGCCCGGCGTCCAACGCTCCAATTTCTACGCCTTGTTAGGCACGGCGTTTTTTTCCATTGGCTTGCTGACGCTGGTCGGCAATCTTCGGCCCTACCTGTTCAATTCAATGCTGGGCATTCCGGACGATATTCAGGGCCGGGTCAGCGGCACGATGGATGTCATCAGTGAGATCCCGGCGCTGTTGTTATCGGGTCTCGTCGGTGCGATGTCCGATCGCCTCGGCAGGCGGATCATCTACGGGATGGGGTTTGCGATCCTGGCGGTGGGATATTTTTTGTTTCCGCTCGCGCAGTTCAACTGGACTCTGTACGCGATGATCTTCATTACGGCCTGCGGCGCGTCTCTGATTTCGGCGATGTTGTCGACCGTGATCGCCGACTATCCGCAGGAGACCTCGCGCGGCAAGTTGGTCGGGATTTGCTTCTTTCTCAACGGGCTCGGTGTTGCCTCGCTCGTGGGCCTTGCCGCCCAACTACCCAAAATCTATCTTGGCCAGGGAATGGACCCGATCGAGGCAGGTCGTGCGGCGTATTGGACGGTCGCGGTGATTTGCCTGATTCCGATGGTGATTGTGCTGAAGGGTCTACCTCGCCAGTCTCCTGGCCAAATCGGTGAGCGAGAGCCGCTGCTCGCGACGCTGCGAGTCGGTATCGATGCGGCTCGCGATCCACGTGTTCGCTTGGCGTATGCGTCTGCCGCGGTATCTCGTGCGTCATTGTCGATCATCAGTGCGTTCTTCTTTCTATGGATGGTGCAGGTCGGCAAAGAACAGGGCATGACACCGGCGGAGGCCTTGTCCAAGGGTGGCGGAATCTTCGTTGCCATCCAAATTACGGCGACCTTCTGGGCCATGATCGTCATCACTTTCATCGATCGGGTCGATCGAGTGTTGTTCATGACGGTCGCGTCCGCATTAGCTTGCGGTAGTTATGTCTGGTTTGGTCTCGTCGATAATCCTTTTCAACCGGCGATGTACCTGGCAGCGGTATTTTTGGGCATCGGCGAGATGAGTGGAATCCTCGCTTCGCAGGCTTTGGTGGGACAGGTAGCACCAGAGCGGGGTCGCGGTGCCGTGATTGGTGTTTTCACCCTCTGCGGCTCACTCGGCATTTTCTTTGCCGCGATCGTCGGCGGGACGCTATTCGACGCCTGGAGGCCCTCCGCACCCTACATCGTGATGGGCTGTGTCAGCGGGCTCTTGTGCTTGTTATCTCTCTACACTTGGCGTCGTACGGCTTAACGACGCAACTCGTAGGCACACATGTTGACTGCTGAGGCGAGGTTCAAAGACTCGATGCTACGCCGCCCGGTGATTGTGAACGGCGTTGTCGGCACACTTTCGATGACCGAGCGCGGCAACCCGCGGGCTTCATTGCCGAACAGATAGCAGTCGAAACTTCCAAAGCTCTCGTCTCGAGTGCTTTTTCCTTGCATATCGAGGCGAGCGATTTTGGCGAAACGCGTCGGTAGCGAAGTGACATCAACGTCGGTTTCGATCGGTACATGCCAGTGAGCGCCGAGACTCGCTCGCAGTACTTTGCCGTTGTATAGGTCGACACTATTAGACGTCAGCAGACAACGGAACCCGCCAAACCAAGCGAGGCTACGCAAGATTGTTCCGAGATTGCCCGGATCCTGAATTTCGTAGAGGCAGATCACGGTTTCACCTGAGCGACTGCTGACGGACGCCGTCGGCAGTATCGGAACGACGGCGACGATGCCCTGGGGCGAGTCGGTTTCCGTCAGTTCCGTCATTTGTTTGCTCGAGATGACCTTGATCGGCAGTGGGCTCTCGATAGGGGTGTGATCTTCGCTGACATAAATAGTGCTGCCGCGAAGATCCTCACGAATTTCCGTCGCCTTCATTAGTTCGAGCACGAGGTGTTCGCCTTCGATCAGATAGTGACCGAACTGCTCTCGATACTTTTTCTGATGTAGCTTCTTAAGTTCGTCGAATTTCATGTCGTCATTTCCGAAATGACTGCTTCGGCAACTTTGATGCCATCGACGCCGGCCGAAAGAATTCCGCCCGCGTAGCCCGCGCCTTCACCGCAAGGATACAAGCCGCGAACATTGAGGCTCTGCAGGCTGCGAGCATCACGCGTGATTCGTAGCGGCGATGAGGTCCGGCTTTCGATGCCGGTCAAGACAGCATCGTCACGATCGAAGCCAGCAATTTGCCTGCCGAAGGCGGGCAGCGCTTCGCGGATGGCATCGATGGCGTATGAGGGCAAAGCCAGGTTGAGATCGCCCAAAGTGACGCCCGGCTTGTAAGAGGGCTCAATCGCACCGAGTTCTTTTGAAGGTACATCGCGGATGAAATCACCAACGAGTTGGCCAGGCGCGCAGTAGTTTCGACCACCGAGCTCAAACGCGGTCGATTCCCATTTTTCCTGCAGCTCGACACCCGACAGTGGCCCGCCAGGGTAGTCCTGCTCGGGATCGATGCCGACCACGATTCCGGCATTGGCATTGCGCTCGTTACGCGAGTACTGGCTCATGCCATTCGTGACGACGCGACCGGTTTCGGAGGTGGCCGCAACGACGGTACCGCCTGGGCACATGCAGAAGCTGTACACCGAGCGACCGTTGCTGGCGTGATGTACGAGTTTGTAATCGGCTGCACCGAGTGCGGGGTGTCCCGCGTATCGACCCAGGCGCGCCCGATCAATCATCGACTGCGGATGTTCAATGCGAAAACCGATGGCAAATGGCTTCGGTTCCATGAAAACGCCACGTCGATGCAGCATGCGAAAGGTATCGCGAGAGCTGTGGCCGAGTGCGAGTACGACTTGCTTGGCTGCAATGAACTCGCCCGATTCCAGCGTTACGCCTCGAACCTGCCCATCGTCGACGGTGATGTCGGAAACTTTGCTTTCGAAGCGTACCTCGCCACCTAAGGCGATGATCTCCTCGCGCATCGTCGAAACGACGCCGGTCAGGCGGAAGGTTCCAATATGTGGCTTGCTCACATAAAGAATTTCAGGGGGGGCGCCAGCACGCACGAACTCCTGCATGACCTTGCGGCCGAGAAATCGTGGATCCTTGATTTGACTGTAGAGCTTGCCGTCAGAGAACAATCCGGCACCGCCTTCACCGAATTGCACGTTTGACTCCGGCGTGAGCACGCTCTTGCGCCACAGACCCCAAGTGTCTTGGGTGCGACGCCGAACGTCCTTGCCTCGCTCGAGAACAATGGGTCGGTAGCCTTGCTGCGCGAGGATCAGTGCCGTAAATAAACCGCAGGGCCCGAAACCCACGACGACGGGCCGATCTTGCAGATGCGTGGGTGCGCGCGGTGGCGACTGATAGCGAGTATCTGGCGCCGGCCGAACATGCAGGTC
>CAIVYV010000206.1 GCA_903910215.1 uncultured Pseudomonadota bacterium | reverse complement strand
CTAAGACCGCGCGAAGAATCGTTGCCGGGAAGATCAATCAACGGCGTCCGCCGGGGCACACGAGGGGGGTTGCCCGTCGCTAGACGGGTGGCCCCTCGCGTTCAGGGCGAGGCGATTCAGGCACGAGAGAGTCACTCCTGAGGTAGGCCATGGTGAACAGGACACGACGCGACGCAATGACGCGCGGCGTTGCAGCGGGTGCAGCATTGTCGCTTGGGGGCGGGTTCGTCACCGGCTGGGGTGGCCAGTTACCCAGCGCGACGGGCTTGTCATCGGGAAACGGTGGGATGCCTGATTGGTCGGACCCTAAAGTCAACCTGCGCAACATCGTGCGCATGCAGGGGAGTCTTCGCGAGGAGGACGTGCCGTGGTGGTTTACGGGCGTGATCTTCGGCGTGCGCGGTGAGTCTGAAACGCCGCGGCCGCTGGTGCGTTTTGAGGGCATGGAGATCTACTGGTTCAAGCACCTTGCCGACGGTTTCATGCTCGGTGGTCACACGGTCACCTTTTTTCGTGACTACGAGAGCGGCGAATTTCTGCGCGAGTTTCGTAATCCCTATACCGGCCGCACCGATCAGGTAAAGCCAGCCGTGCAGGGCGGCAACCTCGGGTTCAGCTACAGCACCCGAGGCATCTGGCCCGTTCGTCTGAGCGGCGAGCCCATTTCCCCACCTGTTGAAAAGCCGTTGCAGTTGCAGTGGCACACGCTGGGCAACCATGTTTGGTTGCAGCACCAGACGGTCTATCCGCCGGGAATGCCAGCCATGCACGGTCAGCGACAGACCTTGTTCGGATCGCGTAGCGAGTTTCTCGACCCTCGAATCCACGCGATATCCAGTAGCTTCTCGTCGACAGTCTTCATGGGCTGGTTGAAGTGGATGGACATGAAGGACCAGCCAGGACACGTGATTTGGCATGCCTCGGGCGTCAAGTTGCGCAACATCGGTGAGTTGCCGCGTGAGTACCGCGAGCGCGCGGAGCGCGAGTACCCCGAGAGGATGAGCGCACGTCCGAAGTCGACATGACCGAGCGGGGGTATCGCGATGCGGCGACACCGCAACATCGCGACATCGCTTGCTGCGGCGTGTTGCCCGCTTGCCACGCGTGCAGTGCAACCAGCGGACAGTGGAGCGCGAGGCTGCTTAGGCCATTTGACGGCCTCCCACGCCTGTAGCAGAGTGGAGTCGCCGTGGCAGGCGCACGACAGAGGCACCGCCCTCGGCACGACGATGGGTCGTTCTCGTAACTTTGGGGGTTAAGCTCATGAAGAAATTCACACCACGTGTGCGTCGTGGCGTTGTGGCGTTGACAGGCGTACTCGGCGTTGCCGTGGCCATGCCGGTCGTTGCTGACGATGCAGGTCTCGAGGAGATCGTCGTCACGGCGCGCAAGCGCGAGGAAAATCTGCAGAACGTTTCGATGTCCATCACGGCCATCTCGGCCGCGGAGATCGAGAAGCTTGGCATCGCGGATATTGACGATGTGGCGCGGCTCGATGCCTCGCTGATCTACGACAAAGGCTATTCCGCTACCGATAACCGTATCTCGATTCGCGGTCTGTCGCCGACGCGCGGGCGTGTCAATGTCGCCGTGCTGGTCGATGGTATCGATACCTCCAGCGAAAGCATTTCTTTTGGTGGCGGTTCATTGCTCGCGACCAACCGGCTGCTTGATTTGCAGGCGGTGGAAATCGTCAAAGGTCCGCAGTCGGCTCTGTACGGTCGCAGCGCGTTCGCGGGTGCCGTGCAATACGTGACCAAGGACCCGTCGAAAGTGTCCGAGGGCAGTCTGCGCGGTTCCTACGGTGATTACGGTCGTTACGATCTGACCGGCAGCTGGAGCGGTCCGTTGACCGAAACCTTCGGTGTGCGCATGAACGCCGTGTACTGGAGTCAGGACGGCATCTACAAGAACCAGGTCACAGGCCGCGAAGTTGGCGATGGCGACGGCTGGGGTATCGCGTTCACCGGCAAATGGGAGCCCAGCGAGTCGAGCAGCCTGAAACTGCGCGTCGAATACGCTGATGATCATTTCGGTCAGTTCCCGACCGCGCAGATGCCCATCAACTCGTTCGACGCTCGACCGACTGCGGGTTCGGACTGTCTGGTCGTCGGTAGCGGCGCAACGGTGGCCGCGGTGGGCGGGCGTTGTCCGACCGGCAGCCAGCGCGTGTATTCGCCGACCACTGTGTTGCCGCCGGGCACGCCGTTGCCGCCGGGATCATTCACCTATCCGGGCACGTTCTACGGCAGCAATCATGTTTACTCATCGTTTGGCGCCGTGCCGGCCGCAAGCAAGCTTGCTGTACGGCTTGACCCGAACCCGGTGACGGGACAGGACTACGAGGGCAGCAATCGCGAGGTGCTGCGTGCCTCGGCCGTCTACAACCTGCAGCTCGATCACGGTACGGTGACCTCGCTGACCGGATACACCGACGCGTATTTCAGCTTCGATGAAGATGGCGATTTCGATTCGGGTGTCGTCAATGGT
>CAIVYV010000205.1 GCA_903910215.1 uncultured Pseudomonadota bacterium | reverse complement strand
GAACAGCGTCGCACGGAAGTCGACGGTCGGGAACTTGGCGAGCACGCCTTCGTCCATTTGCAGTCGCAGGCCCTTCTCGACCGACGGCACGTATTCGCGCGGCACTGAGCCGCCCACCGTGGCGTCGACGAACTCGAAGCCAGCACCGCGCTCGAGCGGCTCGAACTTGATCCACACTTCGGCGAACTGACCTGAACCGCCGGTCTGCTTCTTGTGGACGTACTGTTCTTCGATCGAGCGCGTGAAGGCCTCGCGGTAGGCCACTTGCGGCTCACCCATCGTGCCTTCGACGTTGAACTCCGTACGCATGCGATCAAGCGTCACGTCGAGGTGCAACTCGCCCATGCCGCGCAGGATGGTTTGACCCGTTTCGCGATCGGTTTCGAGACGCAGCGAAGGATCGGCACGAACCATCTTGCCGAGTGCCGCGTTGAACTTCTCGAGTTCGCCCTTGACCTTCGGCTGCACCGAGACGCTGATCACGGGCTCGGGGAATCGCATGCGTTCGAGCACGACCTGATTATCCGAGTCGCAGAGCGTGTCGCCGGTGTCGGTTTCGGCGAGCGAAACAAGCGCGATGATGTCGCCCGCGCGGGCTTCTTCGATCGGGTTCGCTTCCTTCGCGAACATCTCGACCATGCGGCCGATCTTCTCGCGCTTGCCGCGGGTGGAGTTGGTGACCGAAGCGCCCTTGGTGAGTACGCCTGAGTACACGCGCACGAAGGTCAGCGCGCCGTAGGCGTCGTTGATGACCTTGAACGCGAGCGCCGCGAACGACTCGTCATCCGAGCAAACGCGCTCGCCGATCGGCTTGCCATCGGCATCGACGGTCTTGATCGAGGCGACGTCGGTCGGCGCCGGCAGGTAGTCGACGACGGCGTCGAGCACCTGCTGCACACCCTTGTTCTTGTAGGACGAGCCGCAGAGCACCGGGTTGAAGGCGCCGGTGATCGTGCCCTTGCGCAGGCAGGCGCGCAGCGTTTCGGTGGAGGGCACCTTCTCTTCGAGGAGATAAGCTTCCATCGCCGCATCGTCCATCTCCAGGCAGGTGTCGATCAGTTCCTTACGGTACTGCTCGGCCTTGGCGAGGATTTCGCGATCGGTCGGCACGGCGATACCCAGGCGATCGGCGATGTCCGGGGTCACCTCGAGGATCTGCCATTCGGCGTCCTTGTCGTCCGACTCCCATACGAGGGCCTTCATTTCGACGAGGTCGATCATGCCCTTGAAGTTGTCTTCCGAGCCGATCGGAATCTGGATCGGTAGCGGACGCGCGCCGAGGCGCTTCTTGATCATGTCGACGCAGCGCGTGAACGAGGCGCCGCTGCGATCCATTTTGTTGACGTAGCAAATACGCGGCACGCCGTAGTTGTCGGCGAGGCGCCAGTTCGTCTCAGACTGCGGTTCGACGCCGGCTACGCCGTCAAACACGACGACCGCACCGTCGAGCACGCGCAGCGAGCGGTTCACTTCAATCGTGAAATCGACGTGCCCCGGGGTGTCGATGACGTTGATCTTCTTCTTGCGCCAGAACGTCGACACCGCGGCGCTCTGGATCGTGATGCCACGCTTCTGCTCCTGCTCGAGGTAGTCCGTCGTGGTCGAGGTCTTCAGATCCTTCGTATCATGGATGTCGATGATGGTGTGCTTGCGCCCGGTGTAATAAAGAATACGCTCGGTCGTCGTGGTCTTTCCGGCATCGACGTGGGCGATGATCCCGATGTTGCGGATGTCGGCAAGGGCAGTTGTACGGGGCATGGCAGCTTCCAGTAATAAGGTCGGTGATGGTGGTTGCAGGACCGCAATGGGTCGGGTAAACCACCCATTATATACGTCGATCATTGCGTAAAGAAGTGCGGTCAGAGGAGGGCGGGGATATGTGGGGGAAAACGCTGTTGGTAGGCCTCGTGAGCTGGGCCCTTTGCGGGGTAGCCGGCGCGTCCACGGTGCTGGTTACCGGTACGAACCGCGGGATCGGGCTCGAGTTCGTTCGCCAGTACGCTGCGCAGGGCTGGACGGTGATTGCGACCGTGCGCAACCCGGCGGCCGCCACGGAGCTCGCCGCCCTCGCATCCAGCAAGCCGAACATCCGAATCGAAAAGCTCGATGTCACCGACGTGGCGGCCATCGAGGCCCTGACCACCAAATACCGCGGCCAGCCCATCGACGTCATCATCAACAATGCCGGGACGCTAGGTGATGTACCGAAACAAAAGGTCGGGGCCCTCGATCAGGCGGAGTTCCTCGCCGTCATCAATGCCAACACCTTTGGCGCGCTGAAGGTTTCCGAGGCCTTCAAGTCCAATCTGCTCGCCGGCAAGACCCGTAAGGTCTTCGGCATGTCGAGTGGGCTCGGCTCGTCTGCGCAGACGGCGCGGCGTGGTGATTTCTACGGCTACCGGGCCAGCAAAGCGGCGCTCAACGTGAGCTTTCGGGCGCTCGCGGCGGACTGGCGGGCCGAAGGGATCATGGTCGGGATCATCGCTCCCGGCATGGTGGAAACCGATCTGCTTCGCGCCTCGGGGTTTCCGGGGCGAGGCATCACCGCGGAGCAGAGCGTGCGCGGGATGATGCAGGTGATCGAGCGCATGACGCTCGAATCGAATGACAAGGTCGTCAATTACGACGGTAGCGTCATTCCTTGGTGACGGGGTCGCGTATCGCGATCAGTGCGCTCGCACGAGCGCGCCCGGCCGGTGCGCAGTGATCTCGCCGTGACGTATCACGGGCAGCCCTCGAACCCAGGTACCGAGATACCCCGAAGACGTCTGCAGCAGCCGCTTGCCGCCTGAGGG
>CAIVYV010000204.1 GCA_903910215.1 uncultured Pseudomonadota bacterium | reverse complement strand
GCATCACCGCTGCACGCTGCGTATTAGAGAGCGCTGCGACTTCGGCCGCCACCTGTTCCGGATCCGGCCCGCCCGGCGCGGTTGCCAATGCCATTGTTTCAGCCATGATCGTCTCCGCGTCAGCCCAGATCGCGAGTGATGAGGTTCTTGAGCACCAGCGCCACGCGCTTGGCATCCTGCTCCACCATCATGCGAACGACCGTAACCTTGTCGTCGTAACTGTTGGCGGTATCGAGCATCTCGGCAGAGATACCCGCCTTCTTCTTCGGCTTGAGCCGCGCCTTGAGGCGAGTCTTGAATTCTTCCATCGACTCGCCTTCGCGCATCTCGATGGTCTCGGCCTCGGCAGATTCAACCCCGCCGGCAGCACCGGCAAGCTCGGCGGCGGCGCCCGACGATACCACTAGCGCCTCTGCCGACAACTCGCCACTCGCAATCAGCGCCGCCTTCATCTCACCCGGCGACATTTGCGCGGCCATCGGCGGCGGCGGGATGTAAGTCACGCGATTAATGATCGGTCGAACTACCAGGAAGCCCACGAGAGCGATCGCCAAGGCAACGAGCAAATACTTGGCGACGTCAAGATACTGCGGCTGCTGCCACACGGGAAGCGGCGTCACCGGAGCAGGCGGTTCGAAGCTGGTGCTGATGAGGTTGACGACGTCGCCACGAGTTGCGTTGAAGCCTACGGCTCCTTGTACAAGCGAAGTCAAACGCGCTAGCTCTTGAGCCGGCAAAGGACGGCGAGCAGGCGCTGTCGTCGTACCCGGCGCAGCGATCGCGTCGTTGATGGCGACCGCGACAGTCAAGCGACGCATGCGCGGAGCCGGATCGACGACGTACTGCACGGACCGATCCATCTCGTAATTCTTCGCTTCGCTGCGCTCCTGGCCACGCACGACCGGTTCGCTAGTACCCGGAGCGGACTCAGCAGGAACCGTCGCATCCGGCGTAGCCGCGACCGGCGGCGGGGGCTCGTTCGACAGTGAGCCCGGCACACCCTCGGACTTGGGCTCCGTCGTTGTCGACTCACGCAACTGTTCTGATCGAACTTTCGTTCCCGTACTGGTCGGGTCAAAGTTCTCAACCGTGCGCTCGATCACTGAGAAATCGAGATCTGCATTAACCTGGGCTCGCACGTTATTGGCACCAAAAATCGGGCCAAGCAACTGCACAACTCGATCCGCATAATCCGCTTCCAGCCGCTGACGCAATTCTAGTTGTTTAGCGTTAGCATCTTTCGACTCTGGCGTCTCGGTGAGCAGACGACCGAACTGATCCACGACCGACACGTTAGCGGGCGTCATGTAGGGGATACTAGATGAAACGAGGTGCACGATTGCCTGCACTTGGCCCTCGCCGACCGCGCGGCCGTTATAGGGAGTGACGATCACCGACGCCTTGGGCTCGGCACGATCTCGCACGAAAGCACTTTGACGCGGCAGCGCCAGATGAACTCGCGCATCCTGAACCGTATTGATGCGCCGAATACTCTGCGCCAGTTCCTCTTCGATGGATGCGTTGTAGCGCGCTTGCTCCATGAACTGACTGGTCCCGAGCGGCATATTGTCCTTCAAGCCAGAGAATCCGGTAGTCGCCTCTCGCGGCAGCCCAGCCGCCGCCAACATGATACGTGCCTCATGAAATTCGCTCGCCGGAACCTGCAAGGCCCCCGTCAGCGGATCGAGGGACACATCGACACCGTTCTTGGTCAGCAACTGCTGAGCCTGCTCTTTATCGGCGTCCGCCATGCTGGGGTATAACGAACGAGGCGGCGAAGCCGACATCGTCGCGTAAACGACGATGGCCAGCAGAATCACTAAACCAATGCCGAGATAAGGCAATGCCGTTCGTACAATCGGTTTTTGCAGGAAACCACCGACACCACTTGACGTTGATGCAACCAAGGCGCTGCTAGTCGCGTCATCGCCGGAGTTCGTACGGGCCACATCACGCGAAGTCGAGACAGTCACACCACCGTCACCCATACCTGGACGAGCAGCGGCATCCAGTCGAGAGCCAAGAACGTCTGCTTCAACGGTAGCCATGCATTACACCGTCATACTCATGATTTCTTTGTAGGATTCCAGGATCTTGTTTCGAACCTGGACGGTCGCTTCGAACGCAACTGAGGATTTCTGCATCGCGATCGCGACATCCGTCAGTGAAACGTCATCGCCGCGTACGTAGGCGGTTTGCAATTCTCGCGACACACGCTGCTGCTCGTTCACGCGATCGAGGGCAAACTTCATCGTGTCAGTGAAGTTGACCTTCGGCTCACCCGAAGGCGGCATCAAGGGCGATGCTGGACCTCGAATCTCGCCGGCTTCGATGCTAGGCGGACGCACAGACTCGCGCATCTGACGCAACTGCTCCAACGCCTGCTTCATCGCAACCGATTGAATGGTCATGCGCCCACCATCATCATGCCGCTGTCACGCAAACGAGCGAGCTTGTATCGAAGAGTTCTTTCGCTGATACCGAGCTTCGCAGCTGCGGCCATCTTCGTCGGTGTGTCGCGTAGCGTCGCTATAATGAGCTCAGCCTCCTGCGCGATACGCCAATCGGCAAGTGACTCCGTCGTGGCACCCGCCTCTTCGTCGATCGACGAGGGCAAATCACTGATGGGCAGCGCCATCGGAATGAAGTTGTTCTCAACCGGCAGACCCGTATCGAGGCCGAGGTGGTCGGCTCGCAACAGCGATCCGTCAGCGATCACCATGGCGCGTTGAATGACGTTTTCGAGTTCGCGTACGTTGCCCGGCCAATCGTATGCACGTAAAGCGGCAATCGCAGAGGCGTCGAGCTGCATCGCACCGGAGATGTATTGGTGCTTGTTCACCATCGCACGAGCGAGCGGAATGATGTCGCCTGGACGCTCGCGCAGCGGCTTCAGCTGCAGCGGGAAAATATTGAGTCGGTAGTAGAGATCTTCGCGAAAGCGACCGGTCGCCACATCACCCTTCAGGTTGCGATTAGTGGCGGCAAGCAAACGGAACTGGGTTTTCTGCGGCTTCGTCGATCCGAGCGGGGTGAACTCGCGCTCCTGCAGCACGCGCAGCAATTTCGCTTGCACGTTAGGCGGCAACTCACCGACCTCATCGAGAAACAAAGTGCCACCATCGGCCTGCTCGAAATAGCCGTGGAAACGCTGCACAGCACCCGTGAAGGCACCCTTCTCGTGACCGAACAGCAAGTCTTCAACCATCGACTCGGGCAAGCAGGCGCAGTTGAAGGCGACGAAGGGCCCCGTGCTTCGCAACGAAGTCT
>CAIVYV010000203.1 GCA_903910215.1 uncultured Pseudomonadota bacterium | reverse complement strand
GAGTTCTCCGCCGAGCGCAGCGCGCTCATGGACAACCTGCAGGAAGGTTCGGTCGTGCGCGGCACGGTCAAGAACCTCACCGATTATGGTGCGTTCGTCGACTTGGGTGGCATCGATGGCTTGCTGCACATCACCGACATGGCGTGGAAGCGCGTCAAGCATCCGTCGGAAGTCGTCAAGGTTGGCGACGAAGTCGAAGTGCGTATCCTGAAGTTCGACCGCGAGCGTTCGCGCGTCAGCTTGGGTCTCAAGCAGTTGGGTGCCGATCCGTGGGAGAACATCTCGCGTCGCTATCCGCCGAACACGCGTGTCTTCGGCAAGGTCACGAACATCGCCGACTACGGTGCGTTCGTGGAGATCGAAGATGGCGTCGAAGGCCTCGTGCACGTCTCGGAGATGGATTGGACGAACAAGAACGTCAATCCCGCCAAGATCGTGCAGACCGGTCAGGAAGTCGAAGTCATGGTGCTCGATTGCGACGAAGAGCGTCGTCGCATCAGCCTCGGCCTCAAGCAGTGTGCTGCCAACCCGTGGCGCGAGTTCTCAGAGAACTACAACCGCGGTGACAAGGTCTCCGGTCAGATCAAGTCGATTACCGACTTCGGTATCTTCATTGGTCTGTCGGGCAACATCGACGGTCTGGTGCACTTGTCGGACATCTCCTGGGATATCCCGGGCGAAGAAGCGGTGCGCAGCTTCCAGAAGGGTCAGACCATCGAAGCGATGGTGTTGGCGATCGATCCGGAGCGCGAGCGCATCAGCCTCGGTATCAAGCAGTTGGCGAAGGATCCGTTCGCGGGTTATATCGCCGACAACCCGAAGGGCAGCATCGTCCGCGGCGTCGTGAAGGAAGTCGACGCGCGTGGCGCGATCATCGATCTCGGCAACGGCATCGAAGGCCAGTTGCGTGCATCCGAACTCGGTCGTGACCGCGTCGAAGATGCTCGCCAGTTCCTCAAGGTCGGTGACGACATCGAAGCCAAGTTCTTGGGCGTCGATCGCAAGACCCGCTCGATTTCGCTCTCGATCAAGGCGAAGGAAGCGTCCGAGGAAGCTGAAGCTGTGCAGAGCTATCGCTCCGAGCAGGGTGCCCCGACTGCGGGTACGAGCTTGGGTGAGCTGCTCAAGGCGCAGATCAACTCGGATCGCGATCGCAGCTGAGTCTGAACTGAACTCCGTGATGGTGGCGGGAGCACGAGCTCCCGCCACTACCGCGGATAGGCCTCGCGGGGTCCCACATGACGAAGTCGGAACTCATCGAACTGATCACCGCCAAGCAGAAGCATCTGCCCGCCAAAGATGTGGAGTTGGCGCTCAAGCAGATGCTCGAGATCATGAGCGATGCACTGGCTACAGGGCAGCGCATCGAAATTCGTGGCTTCGGCAGCTTTTCGCTGCATTTCCGTCCGCCGCGACAAGGCCGTAACCCCAAGACCGGCGAGGCTGTAGCGCTGGCCGGCAAGTACGTACCGCATTTCAAGCCGGGTAAAGATCTGCGCGAGCGGGTCAACGAGAGCATCTCGCACCCCATTCGCGACTGAATTTGCCGCCAGAACGCCGTCATTGACGGCTCACACTGCGTATCGGTCACCTCCTAGTCTCGTGCCTCCCCAAGGTCGCACGTGATCCCAACTGGAGGTTCCCATGAAATTGCCTTTGTTCCTCTTACTGTCGTTGTCCGCCGTGGCGCTATCGGTCGCTTCGGCTGCCCCTGCGAGCACGGCGGTGAAGCCCGCCGTCGTTGCGAAGCCCACCATCGCGGGTGCCGCGATAGATCTGAACTCGGCCGATGCGTCGACCCTGGCGCGCGAGATGCGCGGCATCGGTGAGTCCAAGGCTCGCGCCATCGTTGAGTATCGGCGAGTGCACGGTCCGTTCCGCTCGATCGATGACTTGGCCCTCGTGAAGGGTATCGGCGCGCGCACCATTGAACTCAACCGCGCCAAGTTGCGGGTCGGAGCGGTTAAACCCACTCGCAACGCTGCTCGATAAAGCCCTCTCTCGACCTGACTCGACGGGGCGTTTCGATTTAACATTCAACTCTAGGGTTATCACCGCTGTGGATTTCGCTACAGCGGCCCTTCCCGGAGTGGATGATGGCGAAACGCCCCCTCATTGAAACTGCCGTGTTTCCGGTTGCGGGACGCGGCACGCGCTTTTTGCCTGCGACCAAGGCCAGCCCCAAGGAAATGCTGCCTGTGGTCGATAAGCCTTTGATCCAGTACGCCGTCGAGGAAGCACTCGCCGCAGGCGCGCGGCGTCTCGTGTTCATCACCGGTGCGTCGAAGCGCGCGATCGAAGATCATTTCGACTCAGATCAAGAACTCGAGAACCTGCTGAAGTCGCAGGGCAAGTCCGATCTCGTCAAACAATTGCACAGCGTGTTGCCAAGTTATGCGACCTGCATCTACATCCGTCAGCCTGCGCCGCTCGGCCTGGGTCATGCCGTGTTGTGTGCAAGGCCCGCGGTGGGCAACGAACCCTTTTTCGTCCATCTCGCCGACGATCTCATCGCTGCGGATGAGCCGGTACTCGCACAGATGGCGGATGTCTATTCGCACAAGCGGGCGAGTGTGATTGGCTGCGAACCCGTGCCCCGTCAAGACACCGACAAGTACGGCATCGTCGCCGTCGAGGCAGCAGGAGGCACCGCGCGGATTCGAAGCATCGTCGAGAAGCCAAAGCCAGACAAAGCGCCCTCGAATCTCGCTGTGGTCGGTCGCTACTTGTTGTCGCCGGCGATCTTTGAGCATCTTGCGCAGATCGGGCGCG
>CAIVYV010000202.1 GCA_903910215.1 uncultured Pseudomonadota bacterium | reverse complement strand
GTCGAACCCGTTCTCGAACAACAACGTCACGCAGAGCGCGATCATCGAGAACAGCCCGGCCTCCAAGGGCATCACGTTCAGCCCGGATCCGAACAACCAGCCGGGCGTGCGTCCGCCGCCGGGCTTGGGTGGCAACGTCGACTTCGTCGATCCAGACCTGCAGCTGCCGGCCGCATGGAAGACCTCGTTCGCCGTCGATCATGAGCTGCCGTGGTACGGCCTGATCGCCAGCGCCGAAGTGGTTCGTACGGAAGTCGAGGAAGGCATCCGCTACATCAAGCCGAACCTCGGTGCCCCGACTGGCTTCGCGCCGGATGGTCGTCCGTACTACTGGTCGACTGTCACGGCTCCGGCCTTCACGGGTGCCGCCGCACAGGCGACCTCGCTGCGTAACCGTGATTTCGGCGTCGACAGCACGATCGCTGCGCCGACCGGCAAGGGCGAAGGCACGCAGTTCACTTTGAGCCTGCAGGGTGCGCGCAGCCAAACGTGGAACTGGAACGTGGGCTACACCTACACGGAAGCCACTGAGGTCAACACCCTCACGAGCTCGCAGGCCGCGTCCAACTGGAATAACGCCATCCGTGTCGATCGCAACGCCGATGTGGCCGAGCGCTCGGTCTACGCGATCCGCGATCGCTTCACCGCGAACATCAGCTACCGCAAGGCCTTTATTGCAGACCTAATGTCCTCGGTTGGCGTGTTCTACGAAGGTCGCTCGGGCAAGCCCTACACCTTCGTGTTCGCCAACGACATGAACGGTGACGGTCGCTCGTTCGATGATCCGCTGTACGTGCCGTCCGCTCCTGGCGATGTCATCTTCACCGGTGGCGCTGCGATGGAATCGGCGTTCTTCAGCTACCTCGACTCGAACCCGGATCTCGCCCAGTACAAGGGCGGTATCGCTCGCGTCAATGATGTCAGCTCGCCGTGGGTCAACAACGTCGATCTGCGTCTGTCGCAGGAATTGCCTGGCCTCTTCGGCTTCGGCAAGGGTGAAGTCACGCTCGACATCCTGAACGTCGGCAACCTGATCAACAAGGATTGGGGCCAGATCAAGGAAGTCGGCTTCCCGGGCGGCTTCGGCGTGGTTCGCTTCGCCGGCATCGACCCGACCACGAAGAAGTATCGCTACGACTTCCGTACGACCGACCTTCGCGATCTCACGCTGCGTGACAACCGCGGTGAGTCTCGCTGGGCCATGCAGGTCGGCGTCAAGTTCAAGTTCTGACGCTGACTGCCAACTCTGGCAAAGTAACGGGGCACCTTCGGGTGCCCCGTTTTTTTTGCCCTCGTTTTTAGCTGGACGTTTTCAAAGGGGCTCGACGTGCGGATCTCCGCGTGCTTGATTGTCAGTGTGTTCATCGGCGCGCTGTCCGAGATCGTCGCCGCCTCGACGCTGCGCATCGCCACCTACAACGTCAGCTTGTATCGTGACAGCGAAGGCGAGCTACGCCGCAATTTGAGCGACCGAGATCAGAAGCAAATTCAAGACATAGCGGCCGTATTGCAGCAGATTCGCCCGGACATCGTTCTACTCAATGAATTCGACTACGACCCCGAATCGCCATCGCTCTTGGTCGCTAATTATCTGAATCGACCGCAAGCGGGCGGCGAACCACTCCACTACCCCCACCATTTCATCGCCCCCTCGAATACAGGCATGCCGTCGGGGGTCGATCTCGATCGCAACGGTCGCATCGAAGGTGGCAACGATGCCCTCGGCTTTGGTCGCTTCCCCGGTCAGTACGGCATGCTCGTGCTCTCGCGCTGGGCTATCGACACCAAATCATCGCGCACGTTCCGACACTTTCTGTGGCGCGATATGCCGAACAACCTGATCCCACCGCAGTGGTATTCGCCCGAGGCGCTCGCCGTCTTGCCGCTCTCTTCGAAGAGCCATTGGGATGTCGTCATTCGCTTGCCCGAAACGCCGGGAGCGGAATCGCAAACTTCGCCGTTTGAATTGCATCTACTCGCGAGTCACCCGACGCCGCCCGGTTTCGATGGCCCGGAAGATCGCAACGGCCGTCGCAATCACGATGAAATTCGATTGTGGGCCGATTACGTGAGTGGCGGATCAAAGGCTACGTATTTGATCGACGATCAAGGCCGCCGCGGCGGTCTAGCGAGCGCCGCATGGTTCGTTATCGTAGGTGACCTCAATGCCGATCCGCTCGATGGCGGCAGTGTTCCGGGCGCCATTGCACAATTGCTTGACCACCCGCGCGTGCATCGCGACGTGGCACGCGGCTCGCTCACCCCGCGTAGCGAGGGTGGCTCAGTAGCCGCACAACGTCAGGGCGGACCGAATCTCACGCATCGTGGTGACCCCGCTTTCGACACGGGCGACTTCGATGATCGAGCAGGATCCGTGGGCAACCTACGTGTCGACTACGTACTGCCATACGCCGACATGACAGTATGTGCATCGGGCGTAGCGTGGCCGACGGAAGAGACCGATCCGGCAATGAGCTCAGATCATCGGCTCGTCTGGGTCGATGTGGCGCTGCCCGGTCAGGGCTGCCCTTCGGTCTCGAGCAAGCCGTAGCGCCGCTCGGTCGTCGCCGTCGCGCACTGCGCCGTCGTCATGGCGGGCGTACAGATTCCACCGAGCAAGGCGCGCTCCCACGAGCCGTAAATCGGATTCGGCAGCAGGAACCAGCGCTGACCAAAGAAATCGGCTAGTTCGCTGCGACGCTTGGCGTAGTCCGCGCGCGGCACAAAATCGTTCAAGTCATCGCCAAAGACGGCGATCACGCGATAGCGCGAGGCAACCCAGGTGCGACGCGAGGTTTTGTCGGAGGTACGCCATTCAGGATGCGACCCGCGCAACATCAAGGCATCAGGATAGTCGGCATCTGGCAGCCCTAAGCGCTGCAGGTTTTTCCGCGTCGCCGCCTTTGCCGGGCACGGATCATCGATCGAGGGCAGTGGCGCACAGGCGCGATTCGTGATGTAGAAAACTCGATGACCCGCTCGCGAGGCTGCCTGCAAGAACTCGACTGCACCAGGCACGGCTGTCGCTGCCGCTTCTTGCATCCAGAGCTGCCAACTCGCTTCGTCGTACTCAGCACCGGCACGGATCTGTCGCGCTTGGTAGTAGCTGTTGTCGAGAATCGTCTCGTCAAGATCGACGATGATCGCGGTGTTGAGCTTCACCCACGTTTTGGCATCACCGACCTGCTCGATCACCGCCGAGCCTGACTCGTTCACGAGAGCGGGCAGTCGCTCTGTCGCCAAACGAAAGACCGATTCGCTCGCGATGCGATATTCCTCGGCGCGTTGCATCCAGAGCGTGGCCGAGACCTGCTCGCGGGCGATCGTCGGTAGGGTAGCTGCATCTGGTGCTGCGCCGACGGCGATCGACGATAGACCCACGATGAGCAACGTCAGGCTTCGAAAACAGGCTTTTACATTCATAGGCCAATGATGACATGTACACTCGCGCCATGCTCATCGACCATATTCGAACCATTCCCGACTACCCGAAACCGGGCATCCAGTTTCGCGACATCACGACTCTGCTCGCCGACCCGATCGCGTATCGGGAGACGATCGATCAGCTAGCCGCGCCCTATCAAAACGCGCGCATCGATCGCGTGGTCGGCATTGAAGCGCGCGGTTTCATCTTGGGTGGCGCACTCGCCGATCGACTACACGCGGGTTTCGTGCCAGTGCGCAAGAAAGGCAAGCTGCCCCACGAAACACTGCGTGTGGCCTATGCACTCGAATACGGTACCGACGAAATCGAGATTCATCGTGATGCCATTGCGCACGGCGAGCGCGTCTTGCTCGTCGATGATCTGATCGCCACGGGCGGGACGGCACTCGCCGCAGTGCAACTGCTTGAGACGCTGGATGCGACAATCGTCGCGGCGGCTTTCGTGATCGATCTGCCCGAACTCGGTGGCAGCGAGAAACTGCGTGCGCGTGGCATCGCCACGCACACGCTGCTCTCATTCGACGGTCATTGAGATCAGCTCGCGGCGGCGAACCGATCCGCTCGCGCTTCTCCCCAACAACTACGAAACGGCTCCGGCAGCGCATCGGCTCGTGCGTCGACCGTCGCCAAACACCCAGCTGGCAAGGTGTCGATCGAGCGAGCAAACGACACCGCGCGACCATCGCCATCGCGCGTCATCAGATGACCCGGTCGCACTTGTGAAGGATGTGTGAGCCCTGCAGCGCCGACTAACTCAGCCAAGGCCGCTACAGTTTGATTGTGGAAGTTGGCAACGCGAGTGGCTTTATCCGGCACCACGAGTGCACGCTGACGAACGGGATCCTGCGTCGCCACACCGGTCGGGCATTCGTCGGTATGACAGGACAACGATTGCAGACAACCAAGAGCGAACATGAAGCCGCGTGCCGAGTTGCCCCAATCGGCGCCGAGTGCGAGCACTCGCAGCAGATCGAACGACGAGACGATTTTGCCAGAGGCGCCGACCTTGATGCGTTGACGCAAGCCGATCGCAAAGAGCGTGTTGTGTACGAGACGCAAACCATCGCGCAGCGGCATACCGACGTGATCGGCAAACTCCGCAGGCGCGGCACCCGTGCCACCCTCGGCACCGTCGACGACGATGAAATCCGGCGTGATACCCGTCTCGAGCATGGCCTTGGCGATGCCAAAGAATTCCGTCGGGTGACCGATGCAGAGTTTGAAGCCAACCGGTTTACCGCCCGATAGTTCGCGCAATCGCGCGATGAACTGCAGCAACTCTTTGGGCGTGCTGAATTCGGAATGGCTGGCGGGTGAGATGCAATCCTGCCCCATCGGCACACCACGCGTGGCGGCGATCTCTTCGCTGACCTTCGCCGCCGGCAAGACACCACCATGACCTGGCTTAGCGCCCTGCGAGAGTTTGATCTCGATCATCTTGACCTGAGCCGAGGCAGCCTGCTCTTTAAACCGCTCGGGCGAGAATCGCCCCTCGGCGTCACGACAACCAAAGTAACCCGAACCGATCTCCCAAATGAGATCACCGCCGGGCGCGCGATGATGCGGCGAGATCGACCCCTCGCCCGTATCGTGCGCGAAGCCACCGCGCTTGGCGCCCCCATTGAGCGCCAGAATCGCGTTTTTCGAGAGCGAGCCAAAACTCATTGCCGAGATGTTGAACACCGACAACGAGTACGGCTGACGACAATCAGGGCCGCCCATCTCGATACGGAAGGTGCTGGGGTCGGCGTGACGAGGCACTGCCGAATGACAGAGCCAGCTCGATTCACCGCTGTAGAGATCCTTCAGTGTGCCGAAGCCGCGCTTGTCGTTCTGTCGCTTGGCTCGCTGATAGACGAGCGCGCGCTGATTGCGCGAGAAGGGATGCTTGTCTTCATCGTCCTCGAGAAAATACTGGCGCATCTCGGGACGCATGTATTCGAGCAGAAATCGCAAGTGCCCAAGCAACGGGTAGTTTCGCAAGACGGCGTGACGTCGTTGGGAGAAGTCGCGCAAGCCCCACAAGAACAACAGCGCAAACGCCGCTGCCAACCAAGGCGACCACAACAGGCTCACCAATGCCAACGGCGCCATGGCGAGCCATGGCCAAAATCGCACGTTCGTCATCCCCCACTCCTTCGTCTTGTTCTAATGAGTCTTCAGTCGATCAATTCAGCATCGCGCAAACTCGCGATCATCGAGCTCTTGAGCAAAAAATCCGTCGCTCGCTCGGGATCGGCGGCGATGCGCATCAACTCGGCTTGACGATCCTTCGACTTGATCGCCTGCCTGTTCTTGATGGTCTGTTCCTGCACGAAACGCACGCAGACTCCGCGACGTTGGCGATCGTAGCGATCGAGCAAGCGATCATCGCCCTCGCCCGCATGAATTTGGATCAACTTCTCGGCCAGGTTCCACGCATCGTGAATACCGCCGTTCATACCCATGCCGCCCAAAGGGTTGTTGATATGAGCAGCATCGCCCGCGAGTAACACGCGCCCGCGCCGCCAGGTCTTGGCAACGCGTTGATGCACACGATAGATCGTGCGATGCACGATCTCGTAATCACTCTCGTGCGGCGCCATATGATGCAGGCGCTCCTGTATCCACTCGTCCGAGAGCCAGCGCGCATCGTCGTCGATAGCAGGATCAGTCGGGATGAGCACTCGCCACAGCGTCGGCGTGCGTAGCAATACCAACCACTCGTCTGGGTCGGAGATGTAATTGACGGGTGAGAGTCGCTCGAACTTGGTCTCGAGCGGGAAAGGCGTCGACGCGACGAGGAATTTCTCGGGGTAAGTAAAACCCTCGAACTCGATCGCCAGGGCCTTGCGGATCGCACTGTCCGCGCCATCGCAGGCAATCAGCCACGAGCCACGCAGGATTTTCTCTTCGCCGCGATCCCACACCAATACTTCGACGCCATCGGCAGTCTGATGGACGCCCTTGACCGAGTGATCGAAGTGACAGCTCGCATGGGTCGCATGCTTTTCTTGCAACTCTTGCCAGACGAGACGCGTGTATTTCCACTGCTCGCATTGCAGTCGATAGGGGTGCTGGGTGAGACCACGCAGCAGCTCGAGATCGAACTCGGCGATCTCGCCGGTGCGACGGTCGCGATATTGATAGTGCCGACAGACGAGGCCCTGGGCGATCAGCCGATCGGCGAGACCGAGTTCATCGATCATGTCGATCGAAGGCGGGTGGAAGGTCGAAGCCCGCAGGGTCTCGGGCAACGCCGAAAGGCTCTCGAGCAGCATCACAGGGATGCCCGCTTGAGCCAGGCGCAGCGCCGCGGTACAACCTACGGGCCCCGCGCCCGCGATGATCACGGGTTCGGTAATCGACATTGCTTGGGGATTCTACGCCAATGACACGATACCTCCTCGTCTTGCTGATGATCGTTGCCACCTTGAGCGCCGCTGTGGGCGTCGCGCAGGAGAAAACGGAGAAGCCGCCTTTGCACGGCAAGCATTGGATGGCCATCACAGGCAAACCCTTGGGCGCGACGGCTGGCGCCAAGATGTTCGAGCGCGGCGGCAACGCAGTGGATGCAGCCTGCGCCATGATTGCGGCGACGGCGACGCAATGGGACACCCTGCACTGGGGTGGCGAGACCCAGGCTCTGATTTGGCACCCGGGGCTGAAGAAGGTCATCGCGATCAATGCCTTGGGCGTTGCGCCGACCGGGGCCACTCCGGAGTTTTTCCGCAGCCGGGGCATGGACTACCCGCCCGAGCACGGGCCGCTCGCGGCCGTCACACCGGGTACACCGGGCGGCATCATGGTGATGCTGGCTGAATACGGCCGACTGTCACTCGCCGAAGTGTTGGCGCCAGCCATCGAGATGGCCGATGGGTTCGCGATCGAGGCTCAGCTCGCCGATGGCTTCGAGCGTGAGAAAGCCAAACTCAAGGAATGGCCGAACTCCGCACGCATTTTGCTACCGCATCGCAACGAGAAAGGCGAAGGTCGCGAGGCGCCGCGAGCCGGCGAGATTTTCGTGCAAGCCGAGCTTGCCGCCACGCTGCGCAAACTCGTTGACGCGGAGCGACGCGCGCTCGCACGCGGCGCCACACGCAAGCAAGCCATCATGGCCGCCTACGATCGATTTTATCGAGGCGATATCGCGAGTGAGTTCGCTGCGGCCGTAAAAGCCGAAGGCGGTTTGATCACGCGCGAGGATCTCGCGAACTGGCGCGTCAAAATTGAAGAGGCGCGCCACACGAACTATCGCGGCGTCGACGTCTACAAACTCGACACCTGGGTGCAGGGGCCGGTGATGCTGCAGGCACTCAATATCCTCGAGAATTTCGATCTGCCGTCGATGGGGTACAACTCGGCGCGCTATCTGCACACGATCTATCAAGCGATGAATCTGTCGTTCGCCGATCGCGATTTCTACTACGGCGATCCCGCATTCCCGCCAGCTGAGCCGATTCGGGGGCTGCTTTCGAAGGAGTATGCGAAACAGCGTGCTGCCCTCATCGGCGAACGAAACGATCCGCGTATGGGCCCTGGTGACCCGTATCCCTTCCAAGGCGAGGTGAACCCGTATGCATCGCTGTTAGCCGATCGCGCGAAAGCGGCAGAGGCATCAAATGGCGCGAAGCGCGACAAGCCGCGTGAGCCGAACCGTCCGTTTAGTCCCGGTGGCGTCGCTCCACCCTCCGCTGCCACGCTCGATGTCGATCGCCCGCTCGCGAGCGATCCGGGTGCGCCGTTCTGGCGCGGCACCACGTCGATGGTCAGCGCAGACGCCGAAGGATGGTTGGTCGCGGTCACCCCGAGTGGCGGTTGGAACCCGGCTGTCATCGCTGGCAAGACGGGCATTGGCCTCTCGCAGCGTTTGCAGTCGTTCGTACTCGATGCGAAGGACAATCCGTTCAACGTCTTGGAGCCTGGCAAACGTCCGCGCGCCACGCTCACGCCGAGTCTCGCCGTGCGTGATGGCAAACCGTGGCTCGCCTTCGCCGTGCAAGGCGGCGACAGTCAGGATCAGAACCTGCTGCAGTTCTTCTTGAACGTGGTGGACTTCGGCATGACGCCGCAGATGGCAGCAGAGGCTGCGAACATGAATAGCTTTCAGCTGCGCGACTCTTTCGGTGATCACGCGAGCTCACCCGGTCGCATGCTGCTCGATGACGAAGTGCCACGTTGGGTACGTCGCGATTTAATCTCGCGCGGCTACAAGCTCGAGTTTAGTCCGCGCACTTCAGGACCGATCACCGCGATCGAAGTGGATCGTCAGCACGGCACCTTTTGGGGTGGTGTGAGCAATCACGGCGAAGACCACGGCATCGCCTGGTAGAAAAGAAAAACCCCGGGCTCTTTCGAGCTCGGGGCTTTCTTTGATAAGGACCCTGACGGTGACCTACTCTAGCGTCGCAACAGGCGAAACTACCATCGGCGCAGAGCGTTTTCACTTCCGAGTTCGAAATGGGATCG
>CAIVYV010000201.1 GCA_903910215.1 uncultured Pseudomonadota bacterium | reverse complement strand
GATATAATGTCGTCCGGGCGCCCGTAGCTCAGCTGGATAGAGTACTGCCCTCCGAAGGCAGGGGTCGTGAGTTCGAATCTCGCCGGGCGCGCCAAACCTCTCCGCTCAACCGGCGCTCATGCGACAGCCTGCAAAGACGGCAAGCTCCCGGCGCTTGGCGACAGACTGAATCTCCAGAAGATCCAGCAGCGTATGAAAAATGTGATCGTGCGACACGGTCTCGCGCGACTGCTCACGAGCACAACTCGGCTCCACGGCGACTCGCTGCTTGAAGCCCGGTGAGGCCCAAAAGATCATCGGTACACGAGTCTGCGTCTCCGGCGCGATGGCATAGGGCAATGCGTGCAGGAACAAACCATTCTCGCCCAGCGACTCGCCATGATCGGAGACATACAGCATCGCTACATCCACACGGTCACTGATGGCAGTCAATCGCTCGATGGTCGTCGCCAGCAGATGATCGGTGTAAAGCAGCGTGTTGTCATAGGCGTTGACGACCTCGGCAACTGAACATTTCGCGAAATCGACCTCGCGGCACGCCGGCTTGAACTGCTCAAACTCGGCTGGATAGCGCAGATGGTATCCAGGCCCATGACTGCCGAGAGTATGAATTACGGTGAAACGGTCGCGCTGGATATCGCTCAACGATCGGAAAAAATCTTCGAACAGCGCGCCATCCAAGCAGGGCCTGTCTTCGATACAAGCTTCTGGATGCTGCGCCCGATCGACTCTGCGCTCCGGCACACTGCGACAAACACCCTTGCAGTCGGTGTTGTTGCCATACCATTGCACCTCGAGACCCGTGCGTAAGGCGATATCGATCAGATTGTCACGAGCCTTCGCTTCTTCGGCATCGAACCCTGATCTACCCATATCGGAAAAGAGACACGGAACAGAAATCGCCGTCGACGTGCCGCACGAGGCGACCTCGGGAAAGTAGATCAAATCCTTGATACGGGAGAGCGCAGGATTCGTCGGCCGTGAATATCCGCCCAGCGAGAAGTTCGCAGCACGCGCAGTTTCGCCAAGCACAAAAACCACCAGCATCGGCTTTTGACCAGAGCCACTGACAACCCGCTTAGCATCTTCGCCGATGCGGGTATACGGAATCGTCGGCTTGAGCTTGTCACCGACATGACTGCCAAGACTTGCAATAAAATTGACGGGCACCAGCATGTGCCGGACCTCACGATGATTGCGCAGCAACGAGGCGTGATCCTGGTAAAAGAAACCGGCAATGACACCAACACCGGCAATGGTCAATGCCATCGCGATGCCATGATCGCGAAGCTCACCGCGCCAGCTCTTCAACGTGACGGGCATTATCAGCAGAAAGACGGCAGGTAGGATTCCGAATGCTCCTACTTGCAGCAACATACGACCGGTGAACAGCTCGAAACTCTCGGTCGCATTCGTCTCCAAGACGTTGCGGATCATCACTTTATCGATGAGCACACCGTACACATCGACGAAGTAACTTGCTGATGCGGCGAAAACCAGCACCAGTGCGAGCAGTGGTTTCGCTAACGGTCGAATCAGCGTCAATGGTGTAAGAAAGAGATTGGTGGCGAGGCCCGCCAGCAAGAAGAAACTCGCCAGAAAACCGACATCTCGAGCATCGCCGATAGGGCGAATCTCGTTCAGATAAGTCCACAGCGGCGAATTCAGCAACAGCAGACACCACAACGAAACTAGTGCCGTCAGCGCCGTCAAACCCGGTTTCCATCGTATGGTCATCAGAAGCTCTTCTTGGTTTCGACGATGATCTGCATGCTCTTGATCGAGCGATCACCTTGCAGTGGAAAGGCCAAATCGATGTGCAGCACGTTGCCGAGAGCTGATCGGCTGTTGCCGAGACGCAGTCCCACCCCCGCATCGGCGAGGAAGTCGTGGCGGGACCGTTGCCCATCCACATTGCCCCAGGTGCCACCAACATCGACGAAGGCAGCCGCTCCGACATGGACGAGACGGAAAGGATACCAGTCGGTAAAACCGCGCTGCTCCAAGGTCACGGTCCAGCGGCCTTGGCCGTTTCGATAACGTAACGGATAGCCGCGGAGACCATTCTCACCGCCGAGTAAAATCTCGTTATCGAGATCGAGCTTTTCGCCCGAATCGATTTCGGCGCTCGCGAAAAATAGGCGGCGATCGGACTGACGGTGATAGTAACGGGCCGATGCCGAGACCTTCGCATTTCGTAATCCATCTTCCTCGTAACGCGCACCGAGACTGCCGGCGATGAACAGACTGCTTTTCGAATCGAGCTCGTAGCCTTTATGCAGCTCACCGGAGAGCAACCAGGCATTACGGTCCGAGCCCCAAGACTCGAGCGAACGACCGAGACGACCTCGGACTCGCCAGCCG
>CAIVYV010000200.1 GCA_903910215.1 uncultured Pseudomonadota bacterium | reverse complement strand
TCGTCTTGCCCGACCCCGACGCACCGACGATCGCGATGCACTCGCCCTTGGCGATGGCGAGGTCCAAACCATCGAGCACGGTCAGTGTCGAACTACCTTCGTTGAAGTCCCGACCCAAACCCCGCGCCAGCAGTACCGCCTGATCAGTCATGTCTCAAAGCCTCCGCGGGTTGAGTTCGTGCCGCCTGCCATGCCGGATACAAGGTGGCGAGTGTGCACAATACGAAAGCCACGCCGGCCACCCGCAGCACATCGAGCCACTCAACATGGGCCGGTAGATCACTCATGAAATACACCTTGGCGTCGAGGAACTGGATACCGAAGATCGCCTCGAGACCATGCACGATCGACTCGACGTTGAACGCAAGCACGATTCCGAGTGCGGAACCCGCCAAGGTCCCGGCAAGACCAATCAAGACGCCCTGCACTGCGAAAGTCTGCAGGATCCCGTTCGGGCTTGCACCAAGCGTGCGTAGCAAAGCGATATCCGTCTGTTTTTCTTTGACGATCATCACCAGCGTCGCCACGATGTTGAAAGCCGCGACGGCAACCACCATCAGCAAGATCACGAACATCAAACCCTTAGTGAGTTCGATCGACTGAAAGAAATTGGCGTGCACCCGAGTCCAGTCACTGACGAAGTAGCCACCGCCCAAGGCAAGCGCGAGATCTCGGACGACGACCGGCGCCTGTATGGGATCCTCGAGCGCGAGGCGCAGACCGCTCACACCATCACCGAGCCGATACAAACGCGCTGCGTCGCGCAGATTCATGAGGATCAAACCCTGATCGAACTCGTACATGCCAGAGGCAAATACCCCCGCGACGGTGAGCCGTCGCATGCGCGGCACGACTCCATCAGGTGTAGCTGTTGCCTCTGGTGCGATCAACACCACCTTATCGCCAACCTCGACACCGAGATCGCGAGCGAGGGATTCACCGAGGATGACGTTCCAACTGCCGGCTTGAAGTGCATCGATCGAGCCTGTCTGCATGCGATCGGCAAGGCCGGTAGCCCGCTTCTCGAGCGGCGGATCGACACCACGCACCAGCGTGCCCTGCACGCGCGAGCCGGCTGCAATCATGCCGCGAGCTTCGACGTATGGCACGGCTTGCAACACGCCAGGCTGAGCGACGGCGACCTCGCGTGCCCGCTGCCAATCGTCAAGCGTGCCTTCGAGCCCCATCAGTGTGGCGTGCGAGGTCACGGCGAGGATGCGTGAGCGTAACTCGCGCTCGAAGCCGTTCATGACGGACAACACGACGATCAACACGGCCACACCGAGCGTCAACCCCGTGACGGACATCGCAGCGACAAAACTCACGAAGCCGCGCCGATGCGTCGAGCGCAAGTAGCGCGTGCCAACCCACCACTCCCAGCGGCCCGGGCTACTCATAACGCAGCGCCTCCGCTGGTGCGATGCGCGCGGCACGACGTGCGGGATACACCGTCGCGAGCGCCGTGAGCGTCAATGCACCGATGGCAATGGCGATGACGTTCTGCGCCCGCAACTCCGAAGGGATACGCGTGACGTAATAGACCTCAGGATCCATGACGTGAAAACCGAATACCGATTCGAGCATCGGAACGACCACGCCGACGTTGCCTGCCAACCAGACACCGAGAGCCACGCCGAGCAACACGCCCGCCCATCCGATCACGAGCCCTTGCGTGACGAAGATGCGCTGCACTTCACCGGGCGACATGCCGAGTGTACGAAGAATCGCGACATCGGTACGTTTGTCGGTGACGACCATGACGAGCATCGCCACGATATTGAAGGCGGCTACCGCGACGATCAGCATCAAGATGATGCCCATCATCGTTTTCTCGATGCGGATCGCCCGAAAATAATTAGCGTGCTCCTGCGTCCAGTCGCGCACGGCGAGACCCGCACTCAGGCGGGTAGCAAGCTCTCGGCTGACGCTCGGGGCGACCATCGGGTCGACGAAATGCAACTGCAGACCCCGCGCACGAGGATCACCGGCTGCGAGTGCGGCCACATCGTCGATGTGCGCAAACGCTAACGAGCCATCGTGATCGTGAAGCCCCGCTTCGAAAAGACCCGCGACTCGAAACTCGCGCAAGCGTGGTGTCGGGGTGCCGGCCTCATCCACGCCAGGTACCAGCAAGGTCACTGACTCATCGACGGTCACGCCTAGCAAACGCGCGAGCACGCTACCCAAGATCACCCGGTCAGAGCCCGCCTCGAGATCGAGGAGTTTGCCCTCGATGACGGCTGCGGCGGCGTCGGACACGTCGGGCTCGAAACGCGGATCAATACCACGCAGACGCAGGGGCAACATCTCGGGCTGTCGCAATCCGAGCGCCTGCAATTCGACATAAGGCGCGAGCCCATCGATCTTGGGCTCCTGGCGCAGGGTGTCGGCCAACCTGTTCCACACGTCGCCCGAGAGGGGCTTATCGCTCGTATTCATGACCCGGGCATGGG
>CAIVYV010000199.1 GCA_903910215.1 uncultured Pseudomonadota bacterium | reverse complement strand
GGCAAGGGCGCGGAGTTGGTCGTCTTGTTGTACGACGGCATCATCGAGTCGCTGGTCGCGGGTAAGGCTTGTCTCGAGCGGAGGAGTATCGCGACGTCGGTCGTCACTTCGCTCGTGCGATGACCATCATTTCTGGTCTGCGCGAGACGCTTGACTTCGATAACGGACAACCGGTTGCGCAAGATCTGCTGCGTTTCTACAACGCGCTGACTTCGCAAATCATCCACGCTCAGACGCGGCGAGATATTGAATTGCTCGACCAGTGTCTGACCTGGGTGAAGTCGGTACGAGATGCCTGGGGCGAGTTGGCTCGGCGCGCTGCGGTTGCGCCGGTACAGACGAGAGAGAAAGTGGAACCGAGTCGGCTGGCGGCGGCACGCAGTGGTGCCGCGGTAGCCGCTGCCTGCTAGGGGCGGGTACGCTTTTTCTTGTCGGGATCGCGGCGGGGGGCAACCCCCGCCGCTAATCCTTGAACTCTCCAGCTATGGGCTAAAGGTCGGCTGATAACCGCCGACTTAGCTCCTGTACGGCAACAGGGCCGTTCATGGAGCACCAAGCCATGTCTGCACTTGCACTCAAAGCCTATCGGTCAGCTGCTGTCGACGTCCGTTGTACGGATGCCGATAAACGGGACCTCGTCATCATGATGTACGACGGCGCCATCGAGGCGATCCGTCTGGCTCGCGCCCATGCCGAGCGTACGGAACGTCGCTCAGTGAGCGCGTCAGTCAGCCGTGCGTTGGCCATTCTCAATGGTCTACGGGAGACCCTCGATGTCCAAAAGGGTGGCTCTGTCGCATCGCATCTCGATGATTTTTATCAGTTTTTAATCCGAAAGCTGGTTCGTGCCGGCGGCGCGGCAGATACGGCCGACCTCGCCGAGTGCGAAGACTTGCTGGGCCAGGTTCGCGAAGCCTGGGCGTCGATCAACCCGGCGACGGTGGGGCAGGTCAACCAACGGATGTTTGTGGTTCGTACCTGAACGACGCGCCCTGATGTAGTATCGGTTCGTTTTCCATCCAAAACGGATGGAAATGGGTCGTATCAGGGAGAGGAATTTGACGCGTCAAGGTCGCGCGGGGGAGCCGTTTGGCTGCCAACCCCGGTAAACGCCCCATCGAGGGTGATGTCCTCGACGTGTTGGCGGGCGATTCGTCCGCTATGCGCTCATTGCGCGCGCTCATCCGTCGCGTCGCCAGCTCCGACAGTACCGTTCTGATTCTCGGCGAGTCGGGCACCGGCAAGGAGCTCGTTGCCCAATCTCTTCATCGTCTCTCGACTCGGCAGTCAAATCGATTCGTTCCCGTAAACTGCGGTGCAATACCCGCAGATCTCCTGGAGAGTGAGCTCTTCGGTCATACCAAAGGCGCTTTCACTGGTGCTCTGGCGGATCGTCGCGGTCGGTTCGAACTCGCGAACGCGGGTACTCTGTTTCTCGATGAGATCGGTGATATGCGGCTCGACATGCAGGTGAAACTGCTACGCGTGCTGCAGGAACGTGTGATCGACCGAGTGGGCGATGATCGTTCGATTCCGATCAATGTACGCGTGGTAGCGGCGACTCACCGTCAATTGGAAGAGTCGATTTCGCAGGGAAAATTCCGAGCAGACTTGTTCTATCGGTTGAATGTCGTGCCGCTCTATGTGCCGGCGCTGCGTGATCGTGGTGACGATGTCACCATCTTGTTCGACCACTTTGCCAAGCGCTGTGCAATTCCGGGTCAGCTGCCGATTCGAGCGAGTGAAGATCTTCGCGAGTGGATGACCTCGTACTCGTGGCCGGGTAACTGTCGTGAATTACTCAACCTTGTTGAGCGTTTGACGGTGTTCTGGCCGGCTCAAGAGTTGTCGCTGAAAACGATTCCTTCGTCGATGCTCCCGCGCGGCGCGTCTACGGTCGTGAGCGCGAGTTCACCGGATGAACAAGCGGCGATTCTCGAACTCTTCCAGGGCGATGAAGATTTGGCGTCGGCCAAAGAGGCTGCTCATGCGGCCGCTGATTGTGTCTCCGATGTCGCAGATCTCGCCGTCGTCGATATCGCCGTCGGCGAGTCCTCATCGAACTGGAGCGCCGAGTTGCCTGCCGCCGCTGCGCCGACTCTCTCGAACGCGACGGTCGATCTCAAGCAGATGCTCGCCGATTTCGAATCGGCTTGGATCCGCGAGGCGATGAAAGTCACCGAGGGCAACATCACGCACGCGGCTGAGCTGCTCGGCTTAGCTCGCACCACGCTGATCGAGCGGCTTCGAAAATACGATCTGTCGGTATCCCGACAGTAGCGGCTTTCGCCCCAAAGGTTAATTCTTAACCTGTTGCTTTATATAGATAAAATATCCTCTGGCACGTAGGTTGCTTCTACTCGACACCTGATCAGGAAAGGTGTCGTGTGTCCGTCGTGTCAGAGTCCATGAACAACGCGAATGTCCATGCCGAGGCAGCTGCCGGTTCGGTCGTCTATGGCGACCCATTTACCGCGCAGTTGCTCGCACTGGCCTCGCGCGTGGCGCGCACCGACGTCACGGTTTTGATCGGCGGCCCCTCGGGCACCGGTAAGGAAGTGCTCGCTCGCTATATTCACGAGACTT
>CAIVYV010000198.1 GCA_903910215.1 uncultured Pseudomonadota bacterium | reverse complement strand
GCCGGCAATCGTGTCGAGTCAGGGCGCGGAGCCGACGCATCGCCGCGAAGTTGCCACGCCGCTCTCGCAGCGTAACGAATTCAAGCTTTGGGCGGTCCTCACTCATCATTCGCAGACCATGATGTGGGATGCGATCGAGCGCACCGTGGCGCGGGTATTGCCCGATGTCGAGCGTCGATATGCGGCGCTGCACTCTTCGGATACGCGATATGGCTCCCTGTCGCTCAATCCGAAGTTAGCCGTGCCGCCGCCGATCGGTAATACCGAGATTCATCGCCAGCCTGGCGGTTTCGTCGGGCGCCAAGATATCGATGACGTCGCGCCGGGTCTGCGCTACTTCGGTGCGTCAGCGATCTATGCCGTTGGCAAGGGTCAAAAAAATGCGACCGGGGATGGACGTGCAGCGCCCTTGCTGAATCAGCTGCAAGAACGCTTCGGTTCTTTGTCGCCGCGTCGCGTCCTCGATCTCGGTTGTGGAATCGGCGTGCATTCGCAAGCGATCTCCCGCGCTTTCCCTGACGCGGAATATCACGGCGTCGATGTGGCCGCCGGCTTGCTTCGCGTCGGACACTTGATGGCCGAAGAGCGGGGCGTGCCGATTCACTTCCATCAGCAAGACGCGGCCAAGACATCCTTCGAGGCCGGCAGTTTCGATCTCGTGTTGTCGAACATCCTGTTCCACGAAACCAATTCGGCACGACTACCGCAGATTCTGCGTGAGTGCCGACGGTTGCTTCGACCCGGTGGCGTGATGCTGCACCTCGATGTGCCGACGCAGCTCAATCGCTTGGGGTTCGATGATCAAGTCATGAACGACTGGCAGGTACGATGGAACGGTGAGCCGTTCTGGACCGGGTTTGCCGAGCGCGACATGCTCGAAGAGATCGTCGCTGCCGGTTTCGAGCGCGAGCGTAGTTTTGCGGCGCACGTGAGCGCACACGGCAGCACCGTATACGTGTTCGGCGCGAGCGCCTAAGTCGTCATCACGAGCCGTTAGCGCGCTGCGGCCGAGCCCGTTTCGATCAGCTCGATCAATTCGCCTGCCGGTCCACGCAGCGTGCCCGCGCGCTTGCCTTGATAAGCCAAGCCCTCATGACGAGCCGGTGGTGCGATCCAATCAACTTTGAGAGCGTCGAGGTCGGTGACGGCAAAGGTCGTTGAGACGATACCCGGCGGTAACTGGCCTGGTTCGACCGGGCGTGCCCGAGTACGGCTTGAGTAGCCATCGAACTCGATCAGATTGCCGCGTTCGGCGAGACGTGCAGTGGCAAGCGGAGTGAGTTCGCCGTCGGCCAACTGCTGAGCACGCTTGACGACACCGACGGCGAGCATGCGTGCTGGATTGCGCACGAGGTTGAAGCGACTCGAGTAGAAGTCGAGCAGCGCGTCGATGTCAGGGCCGCCGACGACCATGATGAAGATACGTCCCACCGGGCCACCGGGTGGCGGCAAGATGGATTTGCTCCGATCGCCCGTCTCGGCGGTCAGGTACAACACTTCACCGCTCGGACCTACGACCTGAAATGCTTTGATGGTGGGAAATGCGCCGAGCGGCGCGGGTTCACCAATGACGCGGAAGGGTGACTCACGCAGTTGCTCGCGCAGCGCAACCGGGTCATCGATGATGATTTCGATGCCGTTCCAACCCCAGGTGGTCAGCGGCAGCAAGTCCGCCGGGGCCGCTTTTCCTTCGATCACTCGAACGAATACATCGGGTGACGGCTCGGAACTCAATAACAGGTAACGTTTGCCGGCAGCACCGGGCGCACCCCAGGCCTTGGCAAGTTCAGGGCTCACGACACCTCGCTCGCGCACCTGGTATCCCAACCAGCGCGCATAGTCTCGCTCGACGCCCGCCAAGTCTGCTGAAGTGAACGTGGCCATCGTGATGCGCTGCAACGCCGGGCCATTCGCCAGCGCAGTAGTGACATCGAGACAGATCACCGCCGCCATCAAGGCGAGCGCACTTCGGAAAATCGATCGACGGTTGTTCATAGGCTCACGTGAGTTGTCCTGACGATGGCATCCTACCAACACAACGCTATGATGAGCAGCGTTTGCGGCTAACATCGGTCTTCGCGTGACTACTCCTTACCCAAACCTGTTTTCGCCGCTACGTTTGCGGCACGTGACGCTGCGTAACCGACTGGTGCACGCGTCCATGTCTACCCGCTACGTGGCCGGCGGCAAGGTCACCGACAAGCTCGTGATTTACCACGCTAATCGTGCGCGCGGCGGCGCCTCGATGCTCATCACCGAGCCACTGAATTTGTTGCCGCGTCAGCGCAATCTGCAGAAGGTGATGGTGCGCGATCCGGATAATCGTTCCGGTCTTGCGCGTTGGGCTGCGGCGGTGCGCGCGCACGACTCGCATTTGATGGCGCAAATTCAGGATCCGGGTCGCGGACGCCATCAGCCTGGACGATCTCATGACGCGATCGGTCCTTCAGCGTTACCGGATGATCTGAGCTGGACTGTGCCGCATGCGCTCGAGACGTACGAAGTCGAGGCGTTGATTCAGGATTTTGCCGATTCAGCGCTCATTTTGCGTGATGCGGGTTTCTCGGGCGTCGAGATCTCCGCCGGTCACGGCCATCTGTTCCATCAATTTCTGGCATCGCGATCAAACATTCGTCGTGATCGATTCGGTGGAGATCTCGAGGGGCGAGCGCGTCTGCTCACAGAGCTTTGCTTGGCGCTACGCGCGCGTTGTGGTGACGAGTTTTTGATCGGCGTTAAATTGCCCGGCGAAGATGGGATGCCGGACGGCATCGACCTCGAGACGGCAGCGGCGGTCACTCGTCTGATCCACGCGACGGGTGTCGCTGACTACCTCACCTGGTGCTGGGGTGCGCACTCCAACACGCTCGACTGGCACTTGCCCGATCTGCACGGACCTCGCTCGCCGTACATCGACAAGATCGCGATGCTGGCGAAGGAAGCGCCGGGTACGGCGATCGGCGCACTCGGGCTCATCACCGATCCCAATGAAGGCGAAAGGTTCGTGCGAGATGGTCTTGCCGATCTCGTCATGCTCGGCAGGCCGCTCGTGACCGATCCGGCTTGGGGAATCAAGGCCGAGCAGGGCCGCGAGGCACAGATTCGTTACTGCGTTTCCTGCAACACCTGTTGGGGCGCGATCGTCGGTGGCAGCACGATCTCCTGTGACAACAATCCGCGCGTCGGTGCCGATGACGAGGCGGATTGGCAACCGACTCGAGTGGCGCAGTCGCGCCGCATTGTTGTGGTGGGCGCAGGTCCTGCGGGGCTCGAGGCTGCGTGGGTGGCTGCGGCGCGAGGTCACGAAGTATCGGTGTTTGCGGCGAGTTCCGATGTGGGTGGCAAAACGCGTTTGCACTCGCTGCTGCCCGGAGCTGAGAACCTCAGCAGTGTCTACGACTACCAGCGACTCCGTGCCGATGAGTTTGGCGTGAAGTTCCACTTCGATCATCGGGCGAGCGCGGAAGACGTGCTTGCCTTGCAGCCGGATGCCGTGATCCTCGCGTGTGGTTCAACCCCTGCTTGGCCGCACTGGTTGCCTGAAGACTATCGCGACGAAGAGTTCTTCCCCGACGTGCGTGCGGTTGCAGCGCGATTTTCGATTCGTCGTGCGCGAGAAGCGGGCACCGCGGTGATTTACGATCAGGATCACACCGCATTCACTTATGCAACGGCGCAGTTGTTGACGCAGCGATACGATCGAGTCGTCATCGTCACGCCGCGCGAAGGCGTGGCCGCCGAGGAGCCGCTTGTGAATCGGCAGGGTATCCATCGGCGTTTGCCTGCGCTCGGCATCGAAGTGCAAAACTGGTGTGAGCCCGTTTTCGATGAGGGCTTGTTCGAAGGGCGCATGACTTTGCGACCGGTGAATGCAGGTCCGATGCGATACATCGATGACGTCGCGCTGGTCACGCATGCGACACCGCGTGTGCCGAATGACGAGTTGGTCGGTCCGCTGCGAGCAGCGGGTATCGAGTTGTTGCAGGTGGGTGATTGTCACGCACCGCGTTCTTTGTTGATTGCGACGGGCGAGGGTTATCGCGCCGGTATGGGGGTTTGAAGAGCATGAGTACGGAAGCTGAGAAGCCGTGGCCGAATCGCGTCTATTCGTGGTACGTCGTCGCGCTGTTGGTGATTTCCTACGCGAGCGGCGTCGTCGATCGCATCGTGATCGGTTTGCTGGTCAAGCCCATCAAAGAAGATCTGAATCTGAGTGATACCGAGATCGGCATCATCCAAGGTCTTGCGTTCGCGCTCTTCTACAGTCTGTTCACGTTGCCTATCGGTTTTCTCGTCGATCGCTGGAGTCGCAAGACGGTCGTCTGGGGTGGCTCGTTCATCTGGTCTTGCGGCACGATCGCAGGCGGTCTCTCGAACTCGTTCTGGTCGCTGTTCGCCTCGCGCGTCGTCATGGGAGCAGGTGAGGCGACGATCACGCCGGGTTCATCTTCGCTGATCGCCGATTACTTTCCGCCCAAGGATCGACCGCGCGCCTACGGTGTGTTCGCGATGGGTGGCTCCATCGGCATCGGGATTGCCTATTTGTTGGGTGGTGTCGCGATCGGCTTCGCCGACACGGTTCGCAGTTGGATGCCATCGTTGCTCGGCGGTTTCGCCGATTGGCACATCGTCTTCTTCATCGTGGGTGTGCCCGGTGTGCTGCTGGCAATTCTGATGGCGTTGACCATTCGTGAGCCTGAGCGCCGCGGCGGGTATGTCCCGCAGGGGACCAAGATTTCTTTGGTGCCGCTGTGGCGTGAATTGTCCACTAATCGAATTGCGCTGATGGCGGTGATGATGGGAACGATCATGAACGTCATGATCGTCAACGCTCAGTTGGCGTGGTTCCCCACCTTGTTCGTGCGTGTGCACGAGTGGGAGCCGACGCGCATCGCAATGGCACTGGCGCTGGTGGGTGTGCCTTTCGGCATCATCAGTGCCATTACGGCGGGTTGGTCGCTCACTTGGCTCGCCAAGCGCGGTCGAACGGATGGCCCCATCCTCGTGATGATGTTGCAGTGTGCAGCGTGGGCGGTTTTCGGTACGGCCAAGTGCTTGGTGCCGACTCCGGAGCTTGCGCTGATCGGACATGTCTGCACCTCGCTATTTGCCACTTGGGCTATCACGGCTGCCTTGACCGCTCTCAACCAGGTGACGCCGAACCAGCTGCGTGGTCAGGTGGTAGCGGTCTATACGCTATTGACTGGCCTCGTCGGTATCGCCGTCGGTTCTGGAGCGGTGGGGTTGCTGTCGGATTACGTCTTCAACTACCAGACTGGCATTGCGCCGGCGCTCGCACTCGTTTGTCTGACCGGTGGCCTCGCGGGCATTGCGATGTTGGCCTACGGTCGCAACAGCTATAGGGTGGCTGTCCAGAGAGCCGCCAACTGGGGCGAAGGTAACTGATCCATGCGCAACAAACCTTGTCTGACTCACGATGATGTTCGGCGTATCGCCGAGGCGGCTAGAAATGCGGCGCTTGCGGAAAAGATCGCGATGAGTATCGCGATCGTCGACGACGGCGGTCATCTGCTGTGGTTCGAGCGTCTCGATGCGCGCGCGAGCACCATCACGGTTGCGACCGGTAAGGCACGAACCTCGGCGCTGATGCGTGGGCCTAGCGGTGCACTCGAGAGCCGTGTTGCCGCTCAGCCTGCGTTGCTCGCGCTCGATGCGATGCCTTTGCAAGGCGGGCTGCCGCTGATGGTGGATGGTGATTGTGTCGGCGCCATTGGCGTATCCGGTGGCACTGGTGAGCAAGACGAGCGGGTCGCCTCGGTCGGGTGCCGCGCTCTGTGAAAAAACTCGGCGTCCTGTGGCTGGTCGTTTTCATCAGCCTCGCAGGTTTTGGAATCACGACGATTCCTTTTCCGTTGGTCGCCGAGTCGATGGGAGCATCCGATTTTTGGAAGACGTTCGGTGGCTCGGGCGTTTTTTCTTTGTTTCAGTTGGTGGCCACCCCGATCTGGGGGCGATTTAGTGATGCCTACGGCCGCAAGCCGATCCTGATCATCAGTTCTGCGGGCACAGTGTTGTCATTTGTTTGGCTTGCTTTCGCGCCGACCTTGGAGTCGATGTTGCTGGCGCGGGCCTTCGGCGGTATCACCTCGGGAAATCTGGCCGCCGCTTTC
>CAIVYV010000197.1 GCA_903910215.1 uncultured Pseudomonadota bacterium | reverse complement strand
GTGTCGCTGCTCATCCGGATGACCCCTTGAGAGTTGCCCGTGGCGTCGAAACCCGAGAGATGGACCTGCCAGCGGCGATCGCGGCTTGTCGTCGGGATCTTGCACAGGATCCGAGCAATCCACGGTTGAGCTACCAACTCGCGCGCGCCATGACGTATGCGGGTCAGGTCAAGGATGCGTTGCCGTATATCGAATCGTCGGCAGCACAAAAATATCCTCAATCCCTGTTCGTGACCGGCTATCTCTACCTGTCTGGCGCGTATCAATCGCCGAAGGATGTTTGCCGGGCCGCTGAGCTGATCTATGAGTCAGCCATTTATGGTCGTCATGCGGGTCAACTCGGTTATCCCGTCTACGTTCTCGATGGCAGCTTTGCAGCTTGCAAAACGCCGCAAGACACGGCGACGTTGCGCGCTCTAGTCGAGCAGGCAAAGAAAGCTAAACTCGACTACTACCCATCGGTATTGGCAGACGTCTTGTTGCGTGAGTTGCGCTAGAGCCAGCCGCGACGTTTGAAAAAGAGATAGGGTCCCACGGCCGAGACTACCATCGCGCCGATGGCGGCCCAGAAACCAAAAGCGTGCTGCGCTGCCGGGATGTGGCTGAAGTTCATGCCAAACACGGCACCGATGACTGACGGTGGTAGCAGGACGACGGTAGCCACCGAGAAGATCTTCAGGATGTTGTTTTGATCGATGTTGATCATGCCGAGTGTGGCGTCGAGCATGAACTGCACTTTGTCGCCCAAGAAAGAGGCGTGACCGCTCATTTGTTCGATATCGCGCGTCGAGGTTTTCAAACGACTGCGCACGTCGCCGCCGATGTGGGGTTGACTTGCTTGCAGCAGAAACACGAGTAGGCGCCCGAGACTTCCGAGCGTTTCACGCGCCTTGGAGTTCAGATCGCCTATGCGGCCAACGCGCTCGAGAATCTGCCGATAGTCGATGTCGCGGCGACGAGTCCCATCGCTCAAAGGCGCAAAGATGTGTTGCGAGAGATGGTCGATATCGTCACTGGTTCTCTCCAGCACATCGGCGATGCGATTGACTTTGAACTCCAGAAGCCCGGCGAGCACGGCAGCGGCATTGCTGCAGGCATTTGGATGTTTTTCGGCATAGGCGATGAAGCGTCGAAACGGCAGCGGATCGGCATAGCGTACGGTCACGAGCGCATCACCCGCCAAAATATAGGTGACCTGCGTGTTCTCCGGGCGCTCGGTATCGAGTTTGGTGACGACGGTCGCTGTCATATAGAGCGAGCCTTCGTCCTCGTATAGTCGATTCGAGCTTTCGATTTCGCGCATTTCATCGCGTGTCGGAATGCTGATACCGAGTTTGCTTTCGACCGATTTGATTTCGTCAGCAGTCGGGTTCAACAGATCGAACCACAGCGGCGCAGTGGCAGAAGCAGGCGCATCGACACCGCGGGAGTGAAGTCCCGTGGCGTTCAAGAAGAAGTGGTGAATCATGCGCGCCGGCTTCGATCCGCGCGCAGCCTGCTCAGCGACGCTTCTCGGCGTTTGCGAGATCGTTGATCAAGTTCAGCATCTGCGGGATGCCGCCGGCAGAGCCCACGTCCGTCGTGTACTTGCCGTTGATCACCATGAAGGGCGTGCCCTCGGCGCGGTAGCGGCGAACTGTCTCATCAGCTTGCCGCAGACGGGTATTCACCCACATGGAGTTCCAAGCGTCGGTGAAGGCTTTTTCTTCGATGCCGTTCTGCTTGGCCCACGCCAGCATCACGGGCAGCGTCGAGGCTTCGTCACGACCGAGCAGGCCGTTACCACCGCGGTGGATGGTGTCGAACACCTTGGTGTGCAAACGCTCGTCTTGCTTCAAGGCTTGCAGCGTGTAGTAGAGACGGGCGTGGAGTTTCGCACCTGCATTCCAGGTTACGGGAACGCGAATGAACTCGACATGTGCCGGTTTCGACTTCTTCCAGGTTTCGAGGTAGGGATCGAGCACGAAGCAGGCGCCGCATCCGTACCAGAAGATTTCGATGACTTCGACTTTATCGGCACCGACCGAGGTCGCCTGCGGCGGCGACACCACACGATAATTGCGCCCTGCTTGCCATTTGCCCGCCGGCAGATTTTGTTGGGCGAGTACCGGCGTCGAAACAACGGCGGCAACGGCCAGCAACAAAGACAAGAAACGCGTGCGTGTGATCATCGAGTGTTCTCCGATGCAATTCGATCAGCGTAGACCTTGGATGTAGCTGGCGAGGTTGCGCATGTCTTCTTCGGTCAGTCGCTTGGCAATAGTCGCCATCATGTGACCATTGCGCGACTTGGTGGGCTCCCCGGTAGTCACATCGCGATAACGCTGCTCGTACTGATAGTCGAGCAATTGTTTGACGGTGTAGACCGAGTGCTGCGCGCGCAAAGCGGGGTAGGCGGCGCTCGTTGCACCAAGACCCACCGGTCCGTGGCACGCCG
>CAIVYV010000196.1 GCA_903910215.1 uncultured Pseudomonadota bacterium | reverse complement strand
CCGCCTCATCCGTGACATCCATACTCATCACACCGACGGGTGCACCGCAGGGAATATCGGCGAGCGCACGATCAGCTGCAAAAACGCGCATGCCACGCTCGCGCAGTTTAGCGACGGCCGCCCGACCAAGACCGCCGGCTGCGCCCGTCACGAGCGCAACCGGTGATCCAGGAACGGCGGGCTTCGATGTCATCGACTTGCTGTCATCCAAGGATGATTCAAGCCGCCTTGCGCGCGAGTACGCTCGCGTGGATGCCATCGAGCATGGAGTAACGCATCTCGGCTGACGCCCGTACCGCCGCGATCGCACGGGTCTGTATTTCCGGCGACGTGGCATAACGCGCCGTCAACTCGAGACCGACGTGGGCATGCTCCGTGTCGCCTTCGATGTGGACGTGGAAGAATTCCATGTCATCTTCCGTGAAGCCCATCTTGCGCATCGCCTCGACGTACTTCGGATAAAGAGTCGGCAATTGGCCCTCGAGCGCAACCATGATGCCCGCACAGGATTCACTCAAGTGACGGATGCTCGAGAGCTCCCAGATCCAAGCGCGCATGGCGCGAGTCGTCGGCAGAACCTCGCCGTTTTCCTCGGCACGCAGAATGCGCTCGTCACTGACACCGCAGGCCCGTGCGAACTTGCGCAGCAAATCCGGGTGACGCTTTTCAGGGCAAGCCGGCATCTCCTCGCCGAGCAAATTCTCGAGCAGATGTTGGCGCGCATCAAGATCCGGCAGTCGCGCATACAACTGCGCGAACTGCTGTGGGATGGGGTCGATGTAGTAAAAGTGCTGGATCGCCCACTCGCCGAGCTGCGCCCGCGAGAGCTCGCCAGCAGCCCAGGCACGACTGAAGGCATGGCCACCGCCGTGTTTCGGCGCACGCGCTGCTTCCAAGGCTGCAAAAAATTCGGTTTGATTCATCATCTTTGACATCGTCATTCCACTCCAACCAGAGACAAGTTCAGTTCAAATCGTCGGCCAGCGAGTCGAATCGCCACCCGATAACCAATCAGCGACTTTTCGTCGCACCTCGTCAGGCACCGTCGCCACGACCGGATAGCCTGGCGTACGCGTCGCATCGATACCGACCTTCGCCGTCGTCGAGACACCTTCAGGCAACACCGGATCGAGCGATGATCCCGAAAGACCCTCGACCGTGATCACATCGCGCGACCACAGCACGCGAGTCGCGAGTGCCCAGAGCATCGCATCGGGCGAGAACAGATCGACGTCCTCTTCGACCGCGATGACCGTTTTCACGCGCCGATAGGCCATCGCTGCCAGCAAGGCATCGCGCACCTCGCCCGGTCCCGGATTCTTGAACTGCAGGTACGCGTGAAATCGTCGACCCTCGGTCGGCACATGCACATTGACGAGCGCAGGCGCCACAGCTTTGACGAGCGAGTACAACTTGCCCTCCATCGCCATGTTGTCGGGCACCAGCATGTCGGTGAGACCCGATGCGTAATCGTGATAGATCGCATCCCGACGTCGCGTGATGCACTCGATCTCGACCAGCGGCGCAGTCACTTCGCCGCCGAGGTAGCCCGTGTATTCACCAAAAGGCCCATCTGGCGAGACCGCTCCGGGTCGCGCCCAACCCTCGATGACGATTTCAGCATCGGCGGGCACCATGATGCGCTCGCCATGCAGTACCGAGGGCACGAGTCGCAACGGTGCACCGAGCACCCCGCCCGCTGCGTCCCAATGACTTTCCGGATATTTGAGTTTCGCTTGGGTGCCGAGCAGCACCGCCGGATGGTGTCCAATCCAGAACGCGACAGGACAGGCCTCGCCACGCGCGTGGAACTTGCGCAGGTTGCGCGCGTTGTGACTCGCCGGATACGGGAACCAGGTCATCTGACGCGCGGACTTCACCCAGCAACGCTGAATCGCCGTGTTGTCAATTCCGGAATCAGGATCAAACGTCGTCGCGTGTGCCGCCGTGAGATAGGGTCCGGGCTCCAACTCGTGTTGGGTCAGCACCGGCAACTCGAACAGACTCGCCTGCTCGCCACGCGTGACGAGCTGCTGAACGGGGGCGTGCTCACGCGTCACGATTGACGGTGCGATACCGGCTTGGGTGCGCGATGCAAACCACTGCGCCGTGCGCCGATGATCCGGAATGCCAAGGGCACGAGCCGTGAGCTCACGGCTCGCGGTCAAATTGGTCACGATCGACACATCGCTGCGGTCACCGGCGAGGTTTCGCACCTGCTTCGCATGCAGGATGGGATACTGATGTCGTTCGTCGAGCAGATGCTGCAGCGCAGTGAGCTCGTGAACGAGCGCCACGTCGCCGGGTAACTCCCAGACGGACTCGCGGTGCTCGGTGAGGAATTGACGAAGATCGGCCACGTGCAAACCGGTGGTTTAAATCGTTATAGTCACATGATGACAGGTCGTTTGCCGAATCGGTAGCAGCCTGTAAAAAGAAGGAGCCACACCATGGTCAGAAGCGTCACCCACGACATGCTGCCGCAAGCCACCGCCGATGAGGTATCGCGCCAGCAGTTCATTGTGGCGCTCAAGCAAGGGCTCAATCGCGGGCTACGCAGCAGCCAAGCTGCGTTGTTCGACAACGTCGTTGCCCCTGCCTACGAAGCCGAGCATGGTCATCCGCCTAGGCACCGTGAGGAAATCCGTTCGGCGATGCAGGCTGAGCCTGCCTATCAAACGTGGTCCGCCCTCGCCCGCGCCGCACAGGAACAAATGTGGGTTGCCGTCGGCGATAGCGTATTTCGTGACCGGTTCCGGTTGGCGCGCCGGGCAGCGGGGCTCGATGCCTCACCGCAGCGCTTAGGCTCACTGACACTGAACCCCAATTTCGAACCGCCCCGCGGTGTGACCGCCGTCGACATTCACCTCCAGACCGGCGGCTATGCGCTTGATCTCGGTGGGTACGACTGCTCTGCCGGTGCCCTCTACGAAGTGGGCGGCAATCTCT
>CAIVYV010000195.1 GCA_903910215.1 uncultured Pseudomonadota bacterium | reverse complement strand
TCCTCGGCGTGATGGTCGCAACGCTCATGTTTGCGGATGCGGGCTTCAATCGAGGGCGCTACTTTGGTGGCCGGCTTGCGCGTTACATGCCAATGCCGATCGTGCCGCAACGTCTAGCACTCGGAATGGCGGTGCTCGGCGTCGTGATGGCGGTCGTCAATTGGCTCGTGGCGACCTACCTATCCACGGATCTTTGGCTGTACTACACGAGCTTTGGCGATTTCATACTGACGGTGACACTGGTCTTCAGTGTCATGCGGTATGCGCAGCGCCGAGAGGGCGAAGTGGGTTGATTATTCCGCCCACGCTTTTTGCAAGCTGGCGACGGTTTTGCGGCCGCCGTTCTTGCGCACGTAGTCGAGTATGAAGTTGCGATGGCGCTCGATTTGATCGCGCGGCAGAGATAGCTTGTCGTACGCAGCGGGGACGCTGGACATATCCTTCGGCATGTCGGTCGCGAGCACGTTGGCTGCTTGATTGATGACCCGTTCGGTTCCAGGCAAGGACTCGGTCAGCGCGATGAATTCAGCCTCTGGGAGGCGGATCTTGGCGACATACAGCAGAGTGCCCGTCGCGGCCACGGACTTGGAGACCGGCAGCTCCAGGGCGAAGCCGAGTTCGCGCACGACCTCATCTACACCGCCCTGCACTTGGGCAGTGGCCGGAGCAACGGCGATGCAGGACAGTACGAGTGCGCAAAGTGCGTGGCGAAACGCCATATACAGAATCCTCCCCTACAGGCACTGTACGTTGTCGCACAAAAGTCTTTCACGGAATAAGTCCCAAAACGCAATCTATTCTTTGGTAGGTGGGTAATTACATGCGCCGTTTGCATATCGTCGATGTTTTCTCTGCCGACCCTTTCCTTGGAAACCCGGTAGCCGTGGTCTTGGATGCCGAGGGTCTGTCTGCCGCAGAAATGCAAAAGATCGCCCGCTGGACCAATCTTTCGGAAACGACCTTTGTCTTACCGCCAACGGTGCAGGGTGCCGATTACCGTTTGCGCATTTTTACGCCGCGCAGTGAGCTTCCGTTCGCGGGTCACCCGACTCTCGGTAGTGCGCACGCTGTACTTTCGGCTGGCTTAGCCAGCGGTCGTAGCCAGCTAATTCAAGAATGCGGCGCCGGTTGCGTTGTCATCATCCCGTCACACGAGCATAGCGTGTCGAAGTACCGCTTCCGCCTACCCGAGGCCGTGACGACTGCCGTGAGCGCGACGACGCTAGCGGAGTTGGTGGCAATATTAGGAAGTGAAACCGATTCATCGCGAGAACCGCGTGTCATCGATGTCGGGCCGAAGTGGCTCGTCGCCAAACTTCCTTCGATCAAGCAACTGCTCGCTCTCACGCCAGCTTTGGATGCGATGCGATCACTCGAAGAGTCGCTCGGTATCACGGGTGTGACCTTGTACGCCGAGTCGCCGGTGGGCATTGAAGTGCGCTCGTTCGCCCCCTCCCAAGGCGTGGCTGAAGATCCAGTATGTGGTAGCGGCAACGGAGCCGTTGCGGTCTTCCGACGGCTAGTCGGTGAGTTACAAATCGGTGGGCGATACACCGCAGCGCAGGGTCAGTGCGTTGGGCGCCAAGGTCAGATCGAGATTGAACTCGGGCTCGAGGGAGACGTTTGGGTGGGCGGGGCCTGCGTGACGACTCTATCTGGCTCATTCGCGGGGTAGAGGTCGAGTGGCCAGCCAGAGTGCGAGCCCGGCTAGGAGGAGACCGATCACGCCGATGATCCAGGTGAGTCCGACGAAGTAGACGCTGATCACCCAGCTCACACTGATGCCGATGACCGCCAGGATCTTGCCGCGCCGCGATACTCGGCCGCCATCTTCCCAATCGCGCAGCGGCTTGCCGAAGCGACGATGCTGCAACAGTTTTTCCCGCCAATGCGGGGCACCCTTGCCGAACGCCCAAGCCCCGATGATCAGGAAGATGGTCGTTGGCAGGATCGGCACGAACGCATTGACCAATCCAATAGACGTGCTGACAACGCCGAGTACTCGCCAGAGCAAGAGCCCGAGCGGGATACCGAACAGCAGTCTTCGGGCGATTCGATGGTCTGGTGGAGGGGAGTTCAAGGCGGAAACCGCTGCAGCGGGCCTGCAGTGTGCCAGATGCGGTCACAACTGTCTGCCGATCTAGGCACCTTCTGCAGTCTCGGCGTATCGTGAGTTCTAGGGGTTATTTGCAAGCGCTTTACGGGAGTTGGGAGTATGACCAAATTGTGGCTCTTGGCGTTCGTATTGGTGGGTAGTGCGAGTGTCTTGTCGGTGGCGGCACCACTGCAGGTGAGCCCTAGTGGGCACAAGGCAGCTGCACCCGATATCTCGGTTGCCAAAAATGGTGACGTGGCAATTCTTTGGGTGGATCGCTCGCCCAATGCATCGGCAGCCGGTAATTACGATCGGCATATCGCAGCTACCGATGTCTATGTCGCCATTTCGCGCGCGAAAGATGATGGCTTTGCAGAGACGGTGAAGATCAATGACGCCGCCGGTGCCGTGTGGGGACAGCAGGTCAGTCGCCCGCGCATCGTCGCGACACCGAATGGCACATGGCACGTGTCATATGCCGTCAACGATCTGCATCCCACCCACCAGAAAACGGCGTTGACCACGCACTACACGCGATCGACAGATGGTGGACGCAGCTTTGAAGCGGCAAGACGTCTATCGAGTTTGACTGATCAAGACATGAGCGGAACCATCCACGGCGGCTTCGTCAGTGCCGCTGCGTTCGGCACCATGGCTGCTGCCCCGGACGGAAGCGTCCATGTGTTGTGGATCGACACGCGGCATATGCATCACGATAGTGTGTCGGGATCGATGTACGCCACCGTTTCGCGTGATGATGGGAGGTCTTTCTCTCTCGAGCACAGCATCGTCAACTCGGGTGTCTGCCCCTGCTGTCAGTTGATGGCAGTGACAAATGATCGCAGCGAGTTGCTTTTGGGTTCAAGGAAAGTGCTGCCAGGTAACATTCGACCGGCCACGGTCATGTATCTTTCCTCCGCCTCGAAAGCCGATCCAGTAGCGATCAGTATCGGCGGTGCCCCATGGCAAATTGAGGGTTGTCCTCTCAAGCCGACGGCTGTTGCCGTCGCCGGCAATCGGGTTTTTGCCGCAGTCCATAACGGCGGTGAAGAAAAGCCCGGCGTGATCTTCTCCGTCTCCAAAGACGATGCTGCTCACTTCGATTTCAAGGGGCTGGTGCATCCGGAGGCAGCCATCTCCGATGCGCCGAGTATTGCGAGCAACGGCAAGACGGTGCTTGTCGCATGGCATGCGAGAGTGAAGGGGCCTCGCCATGTCTTCTATCGCTACTACAACTTGGATGGTGAAGCTCAAGGCGGCGTTCAGGAACTACCGACTGGCGATCATGCGGCACAGGCGCCCGTGTTGGCTGTTCGATCGGATGGCAACTATCAGCTCGCCTGGCAGCAGGGCGACAATATATTCACGGATATGTTGGCAGGAGAGTAAGCGCCATGGTTCGATCCGTAGTAGCAACGATCTTGCTTGCTGTCCTCGCACAGGCGTCGTGGGCAGCAGCTCCTGCGAAAGCGATCCAGGCGCCAGAGTTCCAGCAGGTCTTGAACAGCCATCGAGGCAATTTAGTAATCGTCAATTTCTGGGCGACCTGGTGTGCTCCCTGTCTCAAAGAAATACCGGATCTGCTTCGCTTGCAGCAAGAGAAGTCAGCTGAAGGCGTTCGCTTGATCGGCGTAGCGGTGGATGAGCCAACGGCGAATTCCGTGGAGGTCGAACGCTTTCGCAGTCGTTACTTTCCGTCGTTTCAAACCTATGCGCGGGCAGGCGCCGAAATGGATGAGCTCGCCCAGGTCATCGATCCCACGTGGAATGAAGTCGTGCCGACTACCTATCTGCTCGATCGCGACGGGCGTGTCGTGAGACGAATCCAGGGCAAGAAAACGCTCGAGGAGTTTCGTTCCGCGTTGGAGGCGATCAGTCGGAAGTGAGTCGAGTTCGCAGTGAGACCGACTCAAGTTTCATTCTCGTCGTGACAAATGCGGACGATCTCTCGAGCGAGCGCGGCGTAACTCGCCACGGATGGATGAAAACCATCGCTCGAAAACTCGTCGGGCTCGGGGCGTGAGTCTATCGGCACGTAGTACAGCCCGGCTTTGGAATCGCAATAGCATCGCGCTGCTCGGTCGTAGTGTGCTGCGCGCCAGCCGAGTACCTGCCGCAGAGGCAAGGGCAATGCGGGAAAGACATCAAGCGGCGGAATGCCGAGAAGCGCGAGCCGACTGTTGGGAAAACGCTGGCGCAGGGTGATCACGAGGGCATCCACGTCGGCAAGCCATTGGCTAGTGGAAGTGAGCCCGGTGATGTCGTTCACGCCAGCCGAGATCAGCACCAGAGCGACGCGATCATCTCTTTCGAGCGACTCGACGAGTGGCTTTATGCGCGCGCTTCGAGCGCCAATTTTGCCACATGCTAGCCACTCAACCGCCGTGCCTGTCGCCTCGTGCCAGTGCTGGGCGAGTTGCGCCGTGATCGTCTCGGCTACTGAGTTTGCGCCGACCCCTGCGATGATGGAATCACCCACGCCGACAACGCGCTGTGCCGGATGCTTGCCAAACTGACCGCGGAGCTCGCCTGGCGGGCCTCGAAAACGCGGGGTGCGTCGGCGTACCCAGGCGGCTTGCGGTAATACCCAAGGCAGCGTCAACCAAAAAGCAAAGTTCGGCATAACCCGGCATGATACGCGTCGGTGAGTCCATCGGTTTGTCGAGGCGATCATGGAAGTACATCATGCTGGTCACGGCGAGAGGCCGCGCAGTTTCAAGTCATTTGCATTCGAGTTTTTGATGATCTCGATCGCCGTCTTTGTCGGCTCGCTCGGCGAGTACTATCTCGATCACCGCATCATCGAAGAGCGGCTGCACAACGGCCTAGTCTCGATGCGAGATGATCTGGATACCGACCTGCGAAATCTTGATCGCATCATTGCGCAGTGCGACAACGGCATCGCATTTTTGGCTCGCACTCGACAATCAGCTGTCGACTACCAGATAGGCAAGCTGTCGGGCACTGAGTATCTTCGACGTATTATTGACGACTTGCCTAACGTGTACGTCTACCACACGTTTTTTATGGATCGAACCTCCTTCACCAACTTGTCTTCGGCAGGTCTGATGAATGTCGAAGACTCCGCCGAGTTGCGAGCGGCCATCTCCGAGTATTACGAGGTCTATGGAAAACGACTCAACGACAATAATGCGTTGCTCGACAGAGAGGCGATCGTTTACTACGAAACGACCTTCCCTCTGCAAAGCGCGCTTGAAGGTGGGCGGTTTAATATTGCCGGTCGTCAAACGACCGCGCAAAACGTCGACATTTATCTGCGGCTACCATCAGTCCGCGAGAAGCTGCTGAGCGGCGATTTGATCCCGGCGACCGATCGGCTGATTTTACGAGTCGCTGACTACAAAGACATTTTGGTCGAGATGCGGCGGCTTAATCGCGAGGCCGCGCGTCTGTTGCGGGAGCAGGCCCTCGCCTCTTAAAATGGGCCCGAGCGCGGGCGTAGTTCAATGGTAGAACTGTAGCTTCCCAAGCTACTAACGTGGGTTCGATTCCCATCGCCCGCTCCATTCACTTACGCGTGTAATCCCGTCTCTGAG
>CAIVYV010000194.1 GCA_903910215.1 uncultured Pseudomonadota bacterium | reverse complement strand
AGTCCTACAAAGCACTCGCCTTTCTCGCCGAAATTGCAGTAGCGAAAAAAGATTATGAGAGCCTTAAAGAAATAATTCGAAATCCTAAATGGGCGAACTCGGCAAATTCGCGTCACGCGATGGAGCGATCAATGCTGCTAGAGTGGTTTAAAGGAGTAGAAAAATTTTCGGAAAGAGATTTTCGCTCCGCGAGAGAACACTTTTCTAGCGCGCTTATATTATCTAAAAAAATCGGCCCCGAAAGTCATCCTCGAGTTTCGTTGATCAGGCTTGCACTTTGGAAGTCGATGCGAGTCGGTCGAGAAGCTGACGAGCAGCTTTTCGATATCCGCGAGCTTCTTGCGGTCGAAAAAGCCATCAGGTCCTCCAGTAGTTCGGACGTTGATGTGGATAAAGCGCTTCGAGTTCTCGAGCGTTCGATTGCCGATGCTGGGGCGCAAGGACGGCTTCGGTCATATCCGAAGTGGGAGATATCCTTGCTTTAATTTAATGTTTTCACGAAATAAATTTGGCCTGTTTTCGAAGATGAGTCGTTATCTGCCAATGCAAATAGCCTATCTATGAGAGGTCTGAGTAATGACGAGCAAAGCAGGTCAATTGTCGGTATCTATGATGTTCGGTCTCGTCGTAGCGATACTGTTGGCTTTTGGATCGGAGACGGCTGTCTCAGGTCCGCTTAAGCGCGGTAGCACTGGCCCGACGTCGCAACCGCCACCACCGCCGCCGCCGAAGGAAGTCAAGCAAGAGGAGACGAGTGAGTACGTATATCGAGACACTCGGATGATTCGAGTGCCCATACTTCCACCATTTCCAATTTTCTAAGGCGTTTCGGTATCCTCTGCTCCCCATTCCGGGGAGCAGAGGGTGTAATGGGGCATTCTGAAACAGTTGGTTCCAGCGATCGTGTGATCGAGGCGATCGTTTCTCGGAGTTCGACAAAAAAGTTCTCTGATGAAGCGGTTAGCCGGGGCGACATCGAGACGATGCTCACGGCGGCTGTTCGAGCGCCTGATCACGGTATGTTGGCGCCTTGGAGATTCATCGTCCTGCAGGGTGACTCACGTGCAATTCTTGGCTCGGCAATGCGTGCAGCGCTGCAAAGTCGTATGCCCGAGGCCGATGCCGAGGCATTGGATAGAGAGGCATCAAAGGCATGGCGTTCGCCGCTGCTAGTCGTCGTCGTTGCTGAGCCGAAATCACATCCGAAAGTCCCCGAGGTCGAACAGCTTGTTGCCGTTGGCGCCGCAATCCAGAATCTCTGGCTGGCCGCTCATTCGATGGGTTACGGCGCTGCGTGGAAGACGGGCAGCCATGCCTACGATGCCGGGGTCAAGAGCGCACTGGGTTTGCGAGCAGAAGATCACGTCGTCGGGTTTTTGCATGTTGGACGTCCAACATCTAAGGCTCCGATTAGACCGGCAGAGTTTGCTGCGCGTACTACCTGGCTCTAGTTGATTAGCGTGTAATTCACGCAAATTTGTCGAGCGACTCCTGTGGGTGCGTTGGTTAGCTTAATGCGCCAACGTTCACGCGCAGGAGTCGATCATGTTTGTCAAAACGATATTGATCTCGGCTTTCGGTCTTCTTCTTTTTCCGCGGCTAGGGTTGGCAAAAGAAGCAGCTGTTGTGCGCTGTGATGCCCCTTTAGGCTACATCGCGGTAGTCGAGCTAGATGGGTACGCACTCGAAGTCTTGTGGCGTTATCGCCTACGTTCACCGGGACCGTTACTTCGCATGGTCATTCAGCAGTCGGGTTGCTTCACGGTGGTCGAACGTGGCGTTGGCGTAGAGGCGGTTCTGCAAGAGCGGCAGCTGGCGGCGAGAGGTCAATTACGTAGCGGCTCGGCGATGGGCGAAGGACAGCTGGTAGCTGCAGACTACATCCTCACGCCATCCGTGATTTTCTCCAACGATGATGCTGGTGGTGTTCGTGCCGGTCTGGGTGATTTCGTCGGGTCACGATGGGCATCGCTGACACCAGGCGTCAAATTCAAAGAGGCGCAAACAGGGCTGACCTTGGTCGATGCCCGAACAGGAGTGCAAGTCGGTGCAGCCGAGAGCGCAACTCGAAAAGCGGACTTATCGTTGAGTGCGTGGTTGATCGGTCGGGGTAGGTACTCGTCGTTCGAGGGCTACGGAAAAACTGCCGAAGGCAAGTTAATCGCCTCGTCGTTGATAGCCAACTTCAACTCATTGGTGTCGACCGTCAGGCATCGCGTGCCGACCCGTCACTCCAACGGTCATTTGTCTTCGCCTACCACGACGGCGGACTTCTCAATCGGCGAGGTAGTGATTCCCAAAATCGGTGGCTTGGTGCTGCGCGCGATGCCGTCTGATCAGGCCGCGTCTCTGGCCGAACTCGGTCACGAGGCCGAGCTGGTCGTCGTCGGTGCGGTAACGGGAGACTATCTACCCGTGCAAAGCGGAACGCTGCGGGGCTGGTTGCCGATGCTACTGCTGCGTCGGCCTTAGTCGATTTGATCTCAGCTCAGCGGTGTGGGGCTGACGATAAACCCATTTTCGTCCGCGTAGAGCCACTCGTTCGGACGGAAGATGACGCCCGCAAAAGCGACGGTTACGTCGCGTTCCCCGCTTCCGGTCTGGAATGGTTTAGTGGGGCAGATGTTGAGGGCGCGAACGGCGAGCGGCATCGTGCGTAGCACTTCGACATCACGAGCGGCGCCGTAGACGATTGCGCCGGCCCAACCGTTGTCGATCAGCAAGCTGCCGAGTCGATCACCAATGAGTGCGCGTCGCAGCGAGCCGCCGCCATCGACCACCATGACCCGCCCGTGGCCGGGCGTGGACAACACCTGTCGCAGGAGCAGGTTGTCTTCGTAGCAGCGCATCGTGCTGATCTGTCCGTGAAAACTCTTCAGCTGACCAAAGTCGCGGAACAGGGGCTCGCCAGTTTGGACGACCTGTGGGTGGTCATCAGAAAGGTCACAGATGCTGCGCGTCATGGTCGGAGTCCGTTGAGTGTGGTATCCAAGTGCTTTGGCATTATGCCGCAGCCATTTATCTATCGGGGGTTGGGATGATTCTGATTACGGGTGCAACGGGGCGAACGGGCAACAGAGCGGCCACCGAGCTTGCCAAGCGAGGGATCCCCGTACGGGCACTGGTGCGAAATCCTGCTAAAGCCGAGGGGCTGATCGCAGCTGGTGTGCAGATTGCGACCGGTGATGCCAGTGATGCGGATTCTGTGCGTACGGCGCTCGTCGGTGTCACCAAGATGGCGATCATCCTCCCGAACGGCGAGCAGCAGTTGTCGCTAGAGAAAAAACTCGTGGATCTCGGCGTCGAGGCTGGTGTGAGCCACCTCATTAAACTCTCGTCGATGGAAGCACTGCCAACGGCGCATAACGCAACTCACAAGATGCATTGGGCTTCCGAGGAGCATATTCGGGCGAGCGGTAAGGCGTGGACGATGGTGCGTCCGAGCTTCTATCTTCAAAATTTCTTATCCAACGCTTACACAATCAAGACGGAAGGAAAGTTTTATTACCCGTTCGGTGACAAGGGCGCTGCTGCCTTGACCGACTCGCGCGACGCCGGTTATTTCGTGGCTCATTGCTTGGCAACCAACGGCCACGAAGGCAAGAGCTACGACATCACGAGTCGTGATCGTCTGAGCTTTCACGACGTGGCAGCGGTATTCAGTCAGGTGCTGGGTCGCAAGATCGACTACGTTGCACAGGATCCAGCTGCGTATAAAGCCTTCCTCGGCAAGTTCTTGAGCAGCCAATGGCATCTAGATGCCGTCTGCGACATCTTTGCCGAAATTGCAGCAGGCTATGTGGTGGATGTCACCGATACTTTCGAGAAGGTGACGGGGCGCGCTCCGACCGGGCTCGCTGAGTTCATCAACGAGCACCGGGCGGTGTTCACGCCCTAAAGGCTCACGCGGCGTAGCGCTTCGCCATCACCTCGAGAGACAGAGGCTTGATGGTCGAAGCCTTACCGGCACAGCCAAAGGCTTCGTAGCGCGCAACACAGATCTCGCGCGCAGCGAGCATGGCTTCTTTCATGTATTTGCGCGGATCAAACTCGGCTGGATCTTTCGTCATCGCACGGCGGATCGCGCCTGTCATGGCAAGGCGGATATCCGTGTCGATGTTGATTTTGCGAACGCCGTGCTTGATGCCTTCGAGAATTTCTTCGACAGGCACGCCGTAAGTTTCGCGAAGGTTGCCGCCGTTTTCACGAATGATCTGCAGCCACTCTTGCGGAACTGAAGACGAGCCGTGCATGACGAGATGCGTGTTCGGGATCCGCGCGTTGATTTCGCGAATACGATCAATGGCCAGAATGTCGCCAGTCGGCTTGCGCGTAAATTTGTAAGCACCGTGCGAGGTTCCGATCGCGATGGCAAGTGCATCGACGCCTGTTTTAGCGACGAAGTCTTTGGCTTGATCGGGGTCTGTCAGCAATTGATCGTGCGACAAATGGCCATCGGCACCATGTCCATCTTCTTCGCCAGCTTTTCCAGATTCCAGTGAGCCGAGACAACCGAGTTCGCCCTCGACCGAAACGCCGACCGCGTGGGCGATCTTCACGACATGCGCCGTAACGTCGACGTTGTATTCGTATGAAGCCGGAGTCTTACCGTCTTCT
>CAIVYV010000193.1 GCA_903910215.1 uncultured Pseudomonadota bacterium | reverse complement strand
GGCACCCAGGGGCTGACAGCCGCCTTCGTCGTCGCTGATCGAGTTTTCACCGGAGCGCTCGTTAATCTATCGGCGACGATTGCGGCGGTGCGCGCATTGCAGCCTCCCGAGGTGACCATCGTCGCGATGGGTCACGAGGCGCGCGAGCGATGCGCCGAAGATGATCTGTGTCGCGATGCCTTGCTCGCAGGCTTGCGTGGTGAGCGGCTCGATACCAGTAGTTGGGTGACGCGTTTGCGTGCTGCACCCGCTGCCATGAAATTCTTTGACCCGGCTGCCGACTGGGCTCCGCTTGAGGACTTTGCCTACTGCACCGCCTTTGATTCGGTTCCGTTTGCGGTGGCGATGGTGCCGAGTGAGTACGGTCAGGATGGGGGCGGGCAGGGTCAGCCCGGCCAGGGCGAGCTGCGCGTATGGTCGATGTAGTTTTCGATATCGGCCGAGTGCTCGTTGCACTGCAACCGGATCGTCTGCTCGGTTTGCTGCGCGAGCACGGCGCAGCGGTTCGAACCTTGGAGGACGTCACCAGCCGTATCGATCTCACTGGGCATGAGACTGGCCGATTGTCGGGGTCTCAGCTTCTGCAGCAGATCGCAGCGTTGGCGCCGCAGCCGATCGCGGTACGCGCACTCGAAGAGGCTTGGGTCGACATGTTGCGACCGGATCCGGCGATGCTGCAACTCGCCGATCGCTTGCGCGCTCGCCATCGAACTTTCCTTTTGACCAACGTGGGTGATTTGCACTGGATGCATCTCGAGCAGGTCGTGGGCTTGCACCGCTACGCGTCGGATGTGTTGCGTTCGGATTTGGCCGGTGTGATGAAGCCCGATCCGCAGATCTACCTCGAGGCCGAGCGTCGTTTTGCTTTGTCACCCGCGCAGACAGTCTTCATCGACGATCGTCCCGAGAATGTGGATGCCGCCTGTGCCCGCGGCTGGCAGGCGTTCGTGCATCGCGATCCTGCGCAGACCGCAGCCAAACTGCGAGCCCTGGGGCTCGATCCGGAGGGAATATGAGTACGGCAATCCATCGTCGTGTCGAGGCGCTGCGCGAAGGGCGCGACCCGACCCTGATCGCGCGCCTATCTTCGGGCTGGGCCGTTTTCGGCGAACGCCAGTTCCTGCGTGGCTATTGCCTGTTGTTGCCAGATCCGGTCGTGCCTCACCTCAATGATTTCGATGCACTCGCCAGAACGCAGTTCCTTGCGGACATGGCAGCATTCGGCGACGCCTTGCTTGCCGAGACCGGTGCCCTCCGAATCAACTATGCGATGTTCGGCAACATGGAGCCCGCATTACATGCGCATCTCGTGCCGCGCTACGCAGACGAAAAGGCGCCCCTCGATGTGGCGCACCCATGGGCTTACGACTGGGCCGCTGCGCCAGCCTTCGACCCCGTGACGTTCGAAGCGCTCACCGCGGCGCTACGCCGACGGCTCAGTCCGCTTTCGCGTAGTGCAGGGGCAGAGCCGTCGTCGACTTGATGGTCTCGAGCGAGAAGCTCGCGCTGACATCGAGCATCTCGAGTGCACTGATGAGTTTCTTGTAGACGACATCGTAGCCGTCGATGTCCGGCACGACGACCCGCAGCAGGTAATCCACATCGCCACTCATGCGGTGCAACTCGGTGACTTCGGGCAGATCACGGATCACCTTGGCGAACTTGTCGAACCAGCCTGCGCTGTGGCTGGGTGCCTTGATGGTGACGAAGACCGTCGTGCCGACATTGAGCGCGCGAGCATCGAGCAGCGCCACGGTGCGCTTGATGATGCCGCGTTCGCGCAGGCGCTGGATGCGACGCCAGCACGGGGCCTTCGAGAGACCGACTCGCTCGGCGATATCCGCCGCGGTGAGATCCGCATCTTTCTGCAGCAAGTCCAAAATTCGCTTATCGAGTTTATCCATGAGACGAATTTACATAAAAATTAATTTATAAGAAACAAAATTGCTCTCAAAAGCGCAGACATCTCAATCTTCGCAATCCTGTCTCGCGGCGAGCCGATTATCTTGAGGATCATGTTGTCACGCCTCTTCACCGCCCATCCCGCCAGCGTCGGCGAGACCTATTTCGGTCATCTGATGCAGGCTACGTCTTTCGGCTTCCGAATGTTGCTAGCGGGCATCGCTTGCATCCTGCACGGGCTGTTCCCCTTCTTGTTCGTTACGACCGGTTCGGACGTCATGAAGAAGTTGCATGGTGAGATGAGCGCGCGGCGCGAGCGTGCCCTGAAGGGTCTGCCGATCCGGTAACATCGGCGCGATTGCAGATCGCGCGGAGTATCCCTTGAGTTCCAGACCGTTATTGCGCCTGCGCCGTGGCGAGGAACGCCGACTGCGCGCTGGACATCTCTGGATCTTCAGCAACGAGATCGATACCAGCCAAACGCCGCTGACGAGCTTCGAATTGGGACAATTGGTGACCGTGCAGGATCAGCGCGGTCAAACACTCGGCACTGCCTATATCAATCCATCCACGCTGATCGCAGCGCGTCTGCTCTCGCGTCAAGATGAGGCGATCGATGTCGATTGGTTTGCCGCCAAGTTGCGCCGCGCGTTGACTTGGCGCGAACGCCTCTATCGGTCACCGAATTATCGCTGGGTCTATGGCGAATCCGATGGTTTGCCCGGACTCGTGCTCGATCGTTTCGGCGACGTCGTCGTCGGTCAGCTGACGACAGCCGGTATGAACCTGCAGCAGGGTGTCATCGAAGAGGCCATACGCCGTGTCTTGAAGCTCCGCGTGCTGCTCTGGAAGAACGACGGTGGCGCGCGAGCGCTCGAAGGTTTGCCCGAAGAAGTCCGTGCTGCTTGGGGTGAACCGCCCGAGCGAGTGGAGGTGACTGAATCGGCTGCCGATGGCGGTCAGGTCGTCTTCGAGACGGAACTCGGCGGCGGTCAAAAAACCGGTTGAGATCG